>CANJMO010000027.1 GCA_947475845.1 Caulobacteraceae bacterium
CATCATCATCATCCGGGCGACCCAGAAGAAGATGATGTCGAAGCCGGTAACCAGGACGCTGGTGGGGTAGAAGCGTTTGAGGTCGGCCGTTTCCTCGGGCCAGCCGAGGGTCGAGAAGGGCCACAGGGCCGAGGAGAACCAGGTGTCGAGCACGTCCTCGTCCTGGACGATGGCGCGGTCGTCGCCGTAGTGGGCGCGGGCGGCGGCCTTGGCTTCGCCTTCCGTTTCCTCGACGAAGATGGTCCCGTCCGGGCCGTACCAGGCGGGGATGCGGTGACCCCACCAGAGCTGGCGCGAGATGCACCAGGGCTCGATGTTGCGTAGCCACTCGAAGTAGGTCTTGTCCCAGTTCTTGGGCTCGAAGACGGTACGGCCGTCTTCCACGGCCTTGATCGCCGGCTGGGCCAGGGTGTGGGCGTCGACGTACCACTGGTCGGTCAGATAGGGCTCGATGACCACGCCGGAACGGTCGCCGTGCGGCACGGCGTGACGGGTCTTCTCGATCTGGCGCAGCAGGCCGAGCTCTTCCATCGCCTCGACGATCTTCTTGCGGGCGACGAAGCGGTCCAGGCCGCGGTAGGCCTCGGGCACGGTGTCGTTGAGGCGCGCGTCCGGCTCCAGGATATTGATCAGCGGCAGGTTGTGGCGCTTGCCGACCTGGTAGTCGTTGAAGTCATGGGCCGGGGTGATCTTGACCGCGCCGGAGCCCTTCTCCGGATCGGCGTAGGCGTCGGCGACGATCGGGATCAGGCGATCGGCGATCGGCAGGCGCACCTGCTTGCCGATCAGGGCCTGGTAGCGCTCGTCGTCGGGATGCACGGCCACGGCGCTGTCGCCGAGCATGGTCTCGGGGCGGGTGGTGGCGACGACGATCTCGCCTGAGCCGTCCTCCAGCGGATAGGCGAAGTGCCAGAACGAGCCCTCGACCTCGCGCTGCTCGACCTCGATGTCGGAGATGGCCGACTGGAACTGCGGGTCCCAGTTGACCAGGCGCTTGTCGCGGTAGATCAGGTTCTGCTTGTGCAGGGTGACGAACACCTTGCGCACGGCGGCCGACAGGCCCTCGTCCAGGGTGAAGCGCTCGCGGCTCCAGTCGCAGGAGGCGCCCAGGCGGCGCAGCTGGCGCACGATGGTCCCGCCGGATTCAGCCTTCCACTGCCAGATCTTCTCGACGAAGGCCTCGCGGCCCATCTCGCGGCGGCCGACATTGCCGGCTGCGGCCAGCTGGCGCTCGACGACCATCTGGGTGGCGATGCCGGCGTGGTCGGTGCCCGGCAGCCACAGGGCCGCCTCCCCGCGCATGCGGTGGAAGCGGGTCAGCACGTCCTGCAGGGTGTTGTTCAGCGCATGGCCGATGTGCAGCGAGCCGGTGACGTTAGGCGGCGGGATCACGATGCTGAAGGCGGCGGCGGCCGTGTCCATCTTGGGCGCGAAGGCGCCGGACGCCTCCCACTGCTTATAGAGGCGCGGTTCGACGGATTTGGGATCGAAGGTTTTTTCGAGCATCACAGGTCAACGAAGCGCAGCACGCGCGCGGGAACGCCGCCTATAGCAAACCGGCGCTGGCTGAAGATAGCGCTTAGCGTCTTTGGCGGGCGATGCGCTCGACCTCGGCCTGAACCTGGGTCTCGACGATCGACGGCAGGTTCTGGTCAAGCCAGTCCTTGAGCATCGGGCGCAGCATCTCGCGGATCACGTCTTCCAGCGTGCGGCCGCCCGCTGGCATCAGGATGCTGCGCTCCAAGGCGTCGAAGGCCGAGGCGGCCATGCTGGCCTGAGGCCGGCTGACCAGGGGCTCGTCGCGCTGGATCGGCGCGGGCGGCGGCTCATAGGCGCGGGGGGCCGGCTCCATGACCTCGATGTCGTCGATGGCGGGTCCGATATCGAGCTCTTCCGGCTCGTCGACACGCTGAGTCAGCTCGAGAACGTCGTCTTCTTCCAGGACCAGGAGCTCGTCATCGTCTTCCACCAGAGGCGGGGCGACGGCCATCTTGGGGATAGCGGGCGCGGCTTCGGCTTCGGCGGGCGGGTCGTCCTCGGAGATGATCCGGCGAATGGACGCCAGGATCTCTTCCATGGTCGGTTCTTGAGTGTTGTCAGACATCGCACCGTCCGGAGGAATCGACTGCAGCAGCGTGGAGCGTAAGCGTGCTCGGCCCGTCCTGCAATCAGCTCCGGGACGTTAGTCCCAATGGGGGATTAGAAAGCGAAGGCGGCCTTGGGCTCATGGCCCGGCAGATAGGCGGCCGCGGCGTCGAACGCTTCGTAAGAGACCACCCGGCCGTCGGTCTTGGTGTAGAGGCGAGCCTTGCCCATCGGGCCGTCGCGCACGATCACGGCCAGGCGGCCGCCGTCGGCCAGGGCCGCCGTCCAGGAGTCCGGAACCGCGTTGACCGCGCCCTCGACCACGATCACCTCGTAGGCGGCGCGGGCGGGTGTCTGCTCGGCGCCGATCTCATCGACGGTGAGGCCGGCGACTCGCAGCACCTGGGTGCCGTAGGGGGCGGCGATGGCCAGGGCCTTCTCGGTCGCCAGGGGCTTGATCGCCTGCAGCAGCTTGCCGATCACGCGGGGGCTGAGCAGATAGAGGCCGGGCGCGTACTGCAGGTCGGCCTCGGCGTAGGCGATGGCCTTCTTGGCCGGCGGGCACAGATCCTCGCGCGGTGCGATGCGCATGGCGTCCTGGATCAGATAGTCGGTGACATCGTTGGTGCGGACCTGGCTCTCGACCATGGTCAGGCGCGCAGCTTGATAATCGAACGTCATGGGAGGCCCCGGCGCAGAGTCGCGTGGTCTTATGCAATGCCCCGCTTATAGGGCGGCGGCGGCGCGCAAATCAACGGGGCTGAAGGCGGAGATTGCCCGGCAAGGCGCGGTCTGTTAGGTCGGCGGTTCGCCTAATCGCTCGGCCTCAAAACCGGGCGGCGTACCGGATGGCCTGGTGGCGGAGTGGTTACGCAGCGGACTGCAAATCCGTGCACGCCGGTTCGATTCCGGCCCAGGCCTCCAATTTTCTCAAGTACTTACGGCTCGTCGACCCAAACCCGCTGACAGACCGTCAGTGTTTCGTCAGCGCCCCCTACACGCCGCCGTGCTCGCTTGCCTCCCGGCAAGCGCCGCCGCGCGGTCAGGGACATGATTCAATTCGCTTTGATTGGTCTGCTGCTCTCGTCTGGCACTGCTTGGCTTTGGTTCTTTCTTGGCGGGTTGCCCGGACTGGCAATGGCCCCTTAGCGCCAGGAGCGGTCTCGCGTCCTCTCCGTCTCAGCGCACTTACCGTGATCTAGACTGAAGAGGGACTCATCGGCCCGCTACTAAACCCGAAGCTTGCTGCGCAGCTTTTCCCGGGCGCGGGCGATGCGCATTTCCAAGGACTTGATGTTGAGGCCGAGCGCTTCTGCCGCTTCCGCCTGCGATAGGCCGGCGACGGTCACCAGCACCAGCGGAGCCCGTTGGCTTTCGGGCAGGCGCCAGCGCGGCTTCCACCTTGCGCAGTTCAGATCGGTACTCAGCCTGGGCCGGATCGATGGTCGGGTCCGGGGCAGATAGGGCTTCAACGCCATCAAGCGGCGCGGCCACGAACCAAGCTTTGCGGGTGTTCAACCTCGGCGACGGCGCTCTCGCCGAAGTGGCTGTCATTTCCGACGGCCTGCAGCCATTGATCCAGATCGTCCATAACCCGCCTCGTAAAGGAACCTCTGCAGGAGTCTACGCGACCCGAGAGGCTTCGCCCTCTATGATCGCAAACCGAGGGTGCCGCTGTCCCGCCGCGTATACCAAGCAAGGACGAGAGGAGAGTTCACCGACATGCTGAAACGTCAGCGCTGGTTCGCGGCCAGCGCCATTGTCCTGGTTGCCTGTATAGTTCACCCGGCGTTCGCCGACCCTGCCCCCCCATTTCCGCTCCTTCTGCGCGAAGCCATGACATCCGCGCCGCGACTGGCGCAGAGCGCCGCCGATGTGCGCGTGGCTCAAGGTATGGCCGAACAGGCCGCCGCGCGGCCTAACCCAACCTTGGGTTTCGAGGCCGAGAACCTTGCCGTTCACGACAACACCGGCGTGGCGGTCCGCCAGGACACTCTGTCGATCAGCCAGCCGCTGGAATTGGGCGGCAAGCGCAGCGCCCGCGTGGCTGCGGGACGGGCGGACATCGATGCGGCGCAGGCGCGGCTCAAGCAGAGCCAGGCCGCCTTCGCCGCCGACCTCGCTATCGCCTATGCCACTGCGGAAACCGCCACGCGCAAGGCCGATCTGCTGCGCGAGGATTTGGGCCGGGCACAAGAAGACGTGCGTGTCGCCGACGCCCTGGTCAAGGCCGGGAGGGAAGCGGATGGCCGCGCCGGGCAGGCCCGCGCCGCCGCCTCGGGGACCGAAGCTGACCTGCAAGCGGCCGAAGCCGATCAGGCTGAAGCCCTGTCTCGTCTTTCCAGCCTGGCTGGAACCAGCGTCGCCTTCACCGGCATCGGCCGCTCTCTTCTGGACGTGGCCCAGGCCCTGCCCAACCCGGCGCCGGAACCGCCGCAGGACACACCTGCGCTGATCGTGGCCCGCGCCGAGCGCGAAGCGGCTTCCCGCCGCACGGACGTAGAACGGTCCCGCGCCATGCCCGACATCACCGTGTCACTTGCGGCGCGGCGGTACGAAGGTGTGGGCGGCACGGGGATCGTCGCGGGTGCCTCGGTTCCCCTGCCCCTGTTTGATCGCAACCGAGGCGCGGTCGCCGCCGCGAACGGGCAACTGGCTTCCGCTGACGCCAAGCTGCGCGCCGCAGAGTTGGACGCCCAGGCGGATTGGCGCGCTGCCGCATCCCAGGCTCGCGCGGGCCAGGGACGCCTGAAGGCCGCGCTGGAAGCGCAGAGGGTCTCCGATGACAGCTATCGCCTGAACCTGATCGGCTACGACGCGGGCCGCACGCCCTTGATCGAACTGCTGGCCGCCCGGCGCGCCTTGACCGAAGCCCAGACCCGCGTGCTGGAGGCCCGCTTTGCCCGCGTACGGGCTGAAGCGACACTAGCCCGGTTGGCCGGCCGTATTCCTTTTGGAGACTAGGATGAGCCTTCGCACGTCGCCGTCCAATTTGTGGCCTGCCGTCGGCGCCGCAGCCGCCGTGGCGGGGCTCGCCGGTTTTGGCGTGGCCAAGCTGACATCCAAGCCCGCGCCGCCGGCAGCCGCGTCCAGCGCGCCCGAAGCTAAGACAGCCAGCGCAATCACCGTCCCAGCCGCCAACCTTCAGATCATGCAGATCACGGTGGAGCCGACCGCAGCGGGCGATTTGGCGACCGACATCCAGGCTCCCGGAGCCGTCACATCGGAACCGACCGGCGAAGCACTGATCACCGCCCAGGCCGCCGGAGCTGTGACGCGGGTCAACAAACGCCTCGGCGATCCCGTCAAGGCCGGGGAGGTCCTGGCCCTGGTCGCCAGCCGTGACGCGAGCGCCATGGCCGCCGACCGCCAGACCGCTCAGAGTAAGGCGGCGCTGGCCCGCAGCGTCCTGCAGCGTGAGCAGCAGCTTTACGACCAGCGCGTCACACCTAGGCAGGACCTCGAGACGGCCCAGGCCGCGTCAGCAGCCGCAGACGCCGAGGCGCGCCGGGCCAACGCGGCGGCGGCCACCTCTCACGTCGCGTCCGACGGCCGCTCCCTGGCTATTGTCAGCCCAATCAACGGCCGCATCACCGCTGCGGGCGTTGCGCTTGGCGCATTCGTCCAGCCGGAAACCGAGCTCTTTCGCGTGGCCGATCCCCGGAAGGTGCAGATCGAAGTCGCTTTGTCCGCTGCGGACGCCGCGCGTGTCCAGGCCGGGGATCCGGCGCGTGTTTCCGATCCGGGCGGCGCGGCGATCCAGGCCGTCGTTCGCTCGATCACCCCCACCCTCAGCGCCGACACCCGCTCCGCCACGGCGATCCTGACCCTTGCCGAAGGTTCGCGGCGCCTCACCCCCGGGCAGGCCGTCCAGGCCCAGATTTCGCCCAGGAGAGGCGGGGGCGGGGGCGTCGTGGTTCCCGACACCGCCATCCAGTCCGTCGATGGACGCGACGTCGTGTTCGTCCGCACGCAGACCGGGTTTTCCGTGCGGCCTGTGACCATCGGATCGCGCAGCGGCAGCCAGGCCGCGATCCTGAGCGGCCTGAGGCCCGGCGAGCCGATTGCCACACGCAACGCCTTCCTGCTGAAGGCCGAACTCACCAAGGGCGGGGAAGACGAGGAATGATCGGACGCATCCTCGAATTTTCGATCCGCGCGCGCTGGGTGGTGGTGTTCGCCACCATCGTCGTCGCCGTGTTCGGCATCTGGCAAGCGACCCTGCTGCCTATCGACGTCACGCCGGACATCACCAACAAGCAGGTCCAGATCAACACCGTCGTGCCTACCCTCGGGCCGCTGGAGATCGAGAAGCGGGTTACCTTCCCCATCGAGACGGCGCTGGCGGGCCTGGACGGCGTGGACACCACGCGGTCCTTCTCGCGCAATGGCTTCAGTCAGGTGACGGCGGTATTCAAGGAGAGCGCCGACCTCTACTTCATGCGTCAGCGCATTTCCGAGCGTCTGGCCGAAGCACGCGGCAACCTGCCGGACGGCGCGGAACCCCAGATGGGTCCGGTTTCCACCGGGCTCGGCGAGGTCTTCCACTACAGCGTCGAATACGCGAGCCCCGACGGCAAGGGCGCTCAGGTCGCCAGCGGCAAGCCTGGCTGGCAGAGCGACGGCTCGTTTCTCACCGACGACGGCCAGCAACTGCCGGACGAAATCTCGCGTCTGGCCTACCTGCGTACGGTGCAGGATTGGATCGTTCGCCCACAGTTGCGCAGCGTGCCCGGCGTGGCCGACGTCGACTCCCTGGGCGGCTATGTGAAGCAATATGTGGTCGAGCCCGACCCGGTGCAGATGTCGGCTTACGGCGTCTCCTATACCGACCTAGGCCAGGCTCTGGAGCGGGCCAACCTCTCGGTCGGCGCTGACTACATCAACCGGGGCGGCGAAGCCTATCTGGTGCGCGCGGACGCCCGCCTGCACTCCGCCGACGAGATCGGCCGGGCGGTGGTGACCACGCGCGGCGGCGTCCCTGTTACCGTCAGCCAGCTCGCGAAGGTCCGCATCGGCGGCGAACTGCGCCGGGGCGCGGCCAGCCGCAACGGCTACCAGACCGTGATCGGCTCGGCCCTGATGCTGGTCGGCGCGAACAGCCGCACCGTGGCTCATGGCGTCGGCGAGAAGATCAAGGTCATCGAGAAGTCGATGCCGGCGGGCGTGGTGATCGTGCCGACGCTGGATCGCTCGCAGCTCGTCCTGGAGACCGTCTCCACGGTGACGCGCAACCTGGGCGAAGGGGCGCTGCTGGTCATCGCCATCCTGTTCTTCCTGCTCGGCAACTGGCGCGCAGCCCTGATCGCGACCCTGGTCATACCCCTGTCGATGCTGATGAGCGCCAGCGGCATGAACGCCATGAAGATCTCGGGCAACCTGATGAGCCTGGGCGCGCTCGATTTCGGGCTGATCATCGACGGCGCCGTGATCATCGTCGAGAATAGCCTGCGCCGCCTGGGCGAGCGCCAGCACAAGCTGGGCCGGCTGCTGACCGAGAATGAGCGCCTGGACGAGGTGCTGGAGTCGTCCAAGGAGATGGTCCGGCCGACGGTCTACGGCCAGATCGTCATCTTCCTGGTGTTCCTCCCCTGCCTCACCTTCCAGGGGGTGGAGGGCAAGATGTTCTCGCCCATGGTCATCACCCTGATGCTGGCCCTGGCTTCGGCCTTCGTCCTGTCGCTGACCTTCGTTCCGGCCATGGTCGCGCTGCTGATCCGCGGCAAGGTCAGCGAGATCGAGGTTCCGGCGATCCGCAAGAGCAAGAGCTTCTACGAACCGTGGTTGCGGCGCGCGGTGGCCCGCCCCGCGCCCTTCGTTGGCGGCGCGTTTGGCGTGTTCGTCGTTGCTCTGGCGGTGTTCTTTTTCGTCGGGCGCGAGTTCATGCCGACCCTGGACGAGCAGAACCTCAACCTGTCCTCCGTGCGCATTCCCTCCACCTCCATCGATCAGTCGGTGGCGATGGACCTTCCGCTGGAACGGGCGATCATGAGCCTGCCGGAGGTCAGGACCGTCTATTCCAAAGCCGGCACCGCCAGCTTGGCGGCCGATCCGATGCCGCCCAACGCCTCGGACAACTACGTCATTTTGAAGCCGATCAAGGACTGGCCGGCCGGGGTGAAGACCAAGGATCAGGTCATCAAGCGCATTCAGGACAAGGCGTCTGTAGTGGTCGGCAACGCCTATGACGTGACCCAGCCTATCGAGATGCGGTTCAACGAACTGATCGGCGGCGTGCGCAGCGACGTGGCGGTCAAGATTTACGGCGACGACCTCGATCAGCTCTCCGCCACCGCCGGGCGCATCGCGGCCACCCTGAACAAGGTCAAGGGCGCCACCGACGTGCGCGTGGCGCAGACGCATGGCTTCCCGACCTTCGACATCCTGTTCGACCGCGACGCGATCGCCCGCTACGGCCTCAACATGCAGGAAGTGGCCGACACCGTCTCGGCGGCGCTTGGGGGCCGCGAGGCCGGGACCATCTTCGAAGGGGACCGCCGTTTTGACATTGTGGTCCGCCTCAACAACATCGACCGAAACAACGTCGATGCCCTCGGCTCCCTGCCCGTGATGCTGCCGCAGACGGCAACCGGGCCGCGCCGGTCGGTGCCGCTTCGCCAATTGGCCCGCTTCCAGACCTCCGAAGGCCTGAACGAGATCAGCCGCGATAACGGCAAGCGGCGTATCTACGTCGAGGCCAATGTGCGTGGCCGCGATCTCGGCTCGTTCGTGACGGAGGCCCAGAAGCGCATCGATCGGGAGATCAAGCTGCCCGCCGGCTCCTGGCTCGAATGGGGCGGTCAGTTCCAGAACCTGCAGGCCGCCACCAAGCGCCTGGCCTTGGTGGTCCCGGTCTGCTTCGTCCTGATCTTCGCCATGCTCTACCTCGCTCTTGGCAGCGCCGCCCTGGCCGCCACGGTGTTCACCGCCGTTCCTCTCGCCCTAGCTGGCGGGGTGTTTGCCATCGCCCTGCGCGGCATTCCCTTCTCGGTGTCGGCGGCCGTTGGCTTCATCGCTGTATCCGGTGTGGCCGTGCTCAACGGTCTGGTGCTGATCAACGCCTTCCGCCGCCGGTTAGCCATGGGCGACACTACGGACGATGCGGTGATCCACGGTTGCCTGGAGCGGCTGCGCCCAGTGCTAATGACTGCCCTCGTAGCCTCGCTCGGCTTCGTACCCATGGCGATCGCTACCGGGACTGGCTCGGAAGTCCAACGTCCCCTTGCCACGGTGGTAATCGGGGGCCTGATCACCTCGACGGTGCTGACCCTGGTGGTGCTGCCGGCGGTGTGCGCCGCGATCATGCGTCGGCGACCGCTCAAGGCCACAGCGCGGAGCCTACCTGCGTCCGGCGGTCTTGCGCCTGGGGAGTGAACGGGTCGTTGACCGCCGCTTGAGGTATCGCCGGAAACGCTTCACGCGCCGGCCCGCATTGCCGTGGTGGAAACCCTCAGCGTCAAAGCGCTCGACGGCCGGAAAGCAGCTGGATGACGAACACCACCAGGGCGACGACCAGCAGAAGGTGGATCAGGCCGCCGCCGACATGGACGGCGAAGAAGCCGAGAGCCCAGAGGATCAAGAGAACTACTGCGATGGTGTAGAGCATGAGCGTCGTGTCCCTGCGGTTCGCCTCGATCAGGCTCGTCATCAAGTCGTGAGCGAGCGGATCGTTCCGCGAGGGGCGCGTCGGCGGCGCGTGGCCTTGGCCGCTTTGACCGGGCGGGGAGCCTTGGCCAGAAGCATTTCGGCGGCTTCGGGATGGCGGGCGGTCAGAGTGGCGGCCCAGGGTTCGGCCACATCGGCGGAGATGTCGATGTCGCCGGGGCGGGCCAGGATCATGCGGGCGGCTTCGGGCAGGGCCGGCCATTCCATCAGAAACTGAAGGCCGTGCTCGAAGTGGCGATGGGCGGCGGCGTGGGCGAAGGCGCGGTTCTCGGCCTCGATGTCGTCGAAGTCCGGCAGGCGGCGGACGAAGGCCTTGGCCCGCTGCACCGACAGCGAGCGCTCGAAGGACTGCCAGCGAACGGCCTGGGCTTCGGCGGCGCGGCCGGTCTGGTCGAGGTAGTCGATCCAGGCGCTCTCCCAGGCGTAGTCGGGTTCGACGGGGCGGCCGAAGATGAGGTTGCGCGCCTTGGGCTTGAGCGGGCTGGAGGCCTCCAGCATCCGGCCCGCCTCTTCGATACGGCCGGCGGCGAGCAGACGGCGGGCGGCCTCGGCGGCGGCGGGGGGCTGGGCCAGGGTCTGGGCCGGGAATGTGGCGATGAAGGCGTCCACGTCGCCGGCGGCGTCGGCCAGCTGGCGGACAATGGCGGCGGCGCCCGCGCTGCCACGCGGCATGGCGGCCAGGGCGGAGGCGGGCAGGGACGGCGGGGCCTGGGCGATCACGGCGGACAGCCAGTCGGCCCAGCGCACGGGTTGCTCGGTCAGGGCCTCGACCAGACGTTCGGTATGGCGCCCATCCTTGAGCAGGGCGCCGATGTTTCCGGCGGCGTGGAGGAAGACGGCGGCCATGGTCCCATCGCGGTCGAACACCCGCGCCGACAGGGGGCGGGACAGGGCCATGAACGGCCACAGGCGATCCAGCGCCGCCTCCGGCTCCAGGGCGGCGAGGTTGTCGGCGATCAGTTTGCGCAGGGCCTCGAGGTCGGCGACGAAGCTGGCCCGCTTGCGCCAGGACACCTTGGATTTGGCTTTGGCCAGGGAGGCCAGGCGCTTGTCGATCTCCAACTCGAGGTGCTCGGAGCCCTGCTCGGCGGCCAGCTCCATGCGCAGGCGGCGCTTGAGGTCGGGGCGGGTCTCGGCGGCGGCGATCAGGATCTGGGCCAGGCGCTCGGCGCCGAGGGCGGCGAGGTTTTCGGCGGTGACCTTCTTGAGGCTGGCGGCGGTGGGGCGCTTCATTCCGGTTGAACGCGCGAGGCCAGGACGCGCTTCGCCTGATCGAGGTCGAGCGCGCCTTCCCACTTGGCGATGGCGACGGTGGCCACGCTGTTGCCGATCAGGTTCACGACGGCGCGGGCCTCGTTGAGGAAGCGGTCGATGCCGAGGAGCAGGACCAGGCCGGTGACGGGGATGCTGTGCATGGTCGACAGGGTCGCGGCCAGGGTGACGAAGCCGGCGCCGGCGACCCCGGCCGAGCCCTTGGAGGTCAGCAGCAGGACGGCGAGGATGCCCAGCTGATCCGCCCAGCCGAGATGGGTGTTGGTGGCCTGGGCGACGAAGATGGCGGCGATGGAGAGGTAGATGCAGGTGCCGTCGGCGTTGAAGGTGTAGCCGGCGGGCAGGACGAGGCCGACCACCGATTTCTCGCACCCGAGCGCCTCCAGCTTCTGGATCATGCGCGGCAGGACCGCCTCGCTGGAGCAGGTGCCGAGGACGACGAAGATCTCCTCGCGGAAGTAGCGCAGGAAGGCCCAGAACGGCAGGCCGGTGGAGCGCATGACCCCCCCCAGCACGATCACCACGAAGGCGATGGAGGTGAGGTAGAGGGCGGCCAGCAGGGTCAGGAGCGACCACAGTGTGCCCACGCCGTACATGCCGATGGTGAAGGCGACCCCGGCGC
This sequence comes from Caulobacteraceae bacterium, assembly GCA_947475845.1. Taxonomy (GTDB): domain Bacteria; phylum Pseudomonadota; class Alphaproteobacteria; order Caulobacterales; family Caulobacteraceae; genus BOG-938. Next base: position 11,645 of record CANJMO010000027.1, read on the forward strand.
CGGCGCCGAGCGGGGCCAGGCGCATGACGATGGCGACGATCCTGAAGATCACCTGCAGGAAGGAGTCGATCAGGTCGGTGACGTGCTTGGCGGAAGGCCCGCCAAGCTGGCTGAGGGCGGCGCCCATCAGGACGGCGAGCAGGATCACCTGCAGCATCGAGCCAGTGACGAAGGCGCTGGTGAAGGTGGTGGGGATGATACCCAGCAGGAACGGGACCACGCCCTGCTCATGAGCGGCGGCGGTGAAGCCGGACACGGCCTGGCCGTCGATGCTCGAGGCGTCGATGTTCATGCCGGCGCCGGGCTGCATCAGGTTGACGACGATCAGGCCGATGACCAGGGCGATGGTCGAGAGGACTTCGAAATAGACCAGGGCCTTGGCCCCGATGCGGCCGATGTCCTTGAGGTCGCCCATGCGGGCCATACCGACGACGACGGTGCCGAAGATGATCGGTGCCAGGATCATGCGGATCAGCTTGATGAAGCCGTCGGCCAGGGGCTTGAGCGCAACGCCGAACTCGGGCGCCAGCAGGCCGATGGCCGCGCCGATCAGCATGCCGATCAGGACCTGGATGTAGATCTGGCCGAGGAGGCGTCGCACGGCCGGCATGGGGTCAGGCGCCGTCGGAGAGGGTGCGCATCACGGCGTAGAGCTTGGACTTGGCCTCGAAGCCGACGCCGGGGACATCGGGCAGGCCGACGTAGCCGTCCTGCACCGCTATGCCGTCGGCGAAGCCGCCGAAGGGCTGGAAGACGTCGGGGTAGGACTCGTTGCCGCCCAGATGCAGGCCGGCGGCGATGTTGAGCGACATCTGGTGGCCGCCGTGGGGTACGACGCGGCGCGAGGACCAGCCGTTCTCGGCGAGCACCTCGAGCGTGCGCATGTATTCGACGAGCCCGTAGGACAGGGCGCAGTCGAATTGCAGGAAATCGCGGTCCGGGCGCATGCCGCCGTGGCGCAGCAGGTTGCGCGCGTCCTGGTGGGAGAACAGGTTCTCGCCGGTGGCCATGGCTCCGGGATAGTGCTCGGCAAGCGCCGCCTGGAGCGCGTAGTCGAGGGGGTCGCCGGCTTCCTCGTACCAATAGAGGCCGTAGGGCTTCAGCGCCTTGGCGTAGGCGATGGCGGTGTCCAGATCGAAGCGGCCGTTGGCGTCGACGGCGAGGCGGCTCCCCTCCCCCACTACTTCCAGAACGGCGTCGATGCGGCGCAGGTCTTCGTCGAGGGAAGCGCCGCCGATCTTCATCTTCACGACGCGATAGCCGCGCTCGACGTAGGAGCGCATCTCGGCCTGGAGTTGAGCGTAGTCCTTGCCCGGATAGTAGTAACCGCCCGCCGCGTAGACCCAGACCTTGTCGTCGTGCACGCCGCCCCGGTAGCGGTCGGCCAGCAGGCGGTAGAGCGGCTGGCCGGCGATCTTGGCCACCGCGTCCCAGACGGCCATGTCGATGGTCCCGACCGCGACCGAGCGCTCGCCGTGCCCGCCCGGCTTCTCGTTGGTCATCATCGTGCGCCAGATGGCGAACGGGTCGAGGTTGGCGCCCGCCTCGTCGATCAGGGTGTCGGGCTTGGCCTCCAGTAGCCGCGGCAAGAAGCGCTCGCGCATCAGGGCGCCCTGGCCGTAGCGGCCGTTGGAGTTGAAGCCGTAGCCGACCACGGGTTTGCCGTCCCGCACCTGATCGGTGATCACGGCGACCACCGAGCAGGTCATCTTGGAGAAGTCGATATAGGCGTTGGCGATGGGCGAGGCGATCGAGACGGTCTTCTCGCGGATGTCGAGGATACGCACGCTTGGGGTCTCCGGCTTTAGCGGGCGGACCCTAGGGCAGGTCTGGCGCGGCGCAAAGACCGGGAATCCGGACAAAAAATGGGGGACGCCTCGCGGCATCCCCCAGTGTTCGAATTCAGGGAGGCGAATTCGAAGTCTTTGACCGCCTAGGGCGCCGGCGGGGCGACCAAGGCTCCGTCCTGACCGGCGACGTTGAGGGCGGCGCGGATCTTGCCGGTGGCCTTCAGCTCCTCGAGCAGGGTGCGGACATAGGTTGAGGCGACCGGGTGACCCTTGGGCAGGGCGACGGCCTGATCGATGCGGGTGTAGCGGTCGGGGATGACGCGGAACTGCGGCTGGCCGCGCGAGGCGTTGACCAGGGCCTGGCGGACGCCGGCGACCGCGTCGATCGAGCCGGTCTTGAACAGGGCGATGGCCTCGGGCGATGAGCCGACCCGCTCCAGGCCCGCGTGCTTGAGATTGCGGGTCAGGTAGAGGTCGTAGGCGGCGCCCGGGCCGCGGGTGGCGAAGCACAGGCCCGGCGTCCCGGTCAGCTTGCCGACGGCCTCGGCCATGTTGGAGGCGGCAGCCTCGTGACGGCAGACGACGAAGCGGAACTGATCGCCGACCCCGTACATGGCGTCGAGCACGCCGAGGTAGCTTTCGCCCGGGACCCCGAAGCCGAGGTGGGCGCCGTGGACCAGCAGCTGGTCGATGAGGATCTGAGCGCCATTGCGCCGGCGGACGGCTTTCATTGGGCATTTCCCGCAAGATCGATGGACGATAGCGCGCGGTCGCGCGTCTCCGGAAGGAAGAAGCTGCACAGCAGGACCACCGAGTAGGCGGCCACGGCGGCGACGGCGATGGCGCTGGTCAGGCCGACATCGCCCGAGAGCACCCCGACCAGGGCCGGGAAGAAGGCGCCGATGCCGCGCCCGGCGTTGTAACAAATCCCCTGCCCGGTCGCGCGCAACTGGGTCGGGAACAGCTCGGACAGCAGCGGGCCGAGGCCGGCGTTCATCGCCGACTGGCAGAAGCCGAGCGGGAAGCCGAGCAGCAGGATCGCCAGGGAACTGACGCCCAGCATCAGGTAGCCGAACACGCTGAGCGCGCCGAGCACGGCGAACAGCTTGAGGGCGTGGCGGCGGCCGAGGCCGTCGGAGACGAAGCCGCCGAGGATGTAGCCGGTGAACGAGCCGGCGATGTTGACCAGCAGGAACAGGCCGGTGTTGCTGTAGGACAGGTGGCGCTCGGTCTGCAGATAGGTCGGCAGCCAGTTGAGCACCGTGTAGTTGCCGCCGAGCACGCCGAGACAGATCAGCCAGGCGGTGAGGGTGCGCAGGCCGAGCTTGCCGGTGAAGATGGCCAGAGCTTGGGACGCAGTTCCTTGGCCGCCTTGGCCGTGAGGTAGAGCTCCGAATCCTTGACCGCGCCGCGCACGTAGAACACCAGGCCGGTGGGCAGGATGCCGAGGAAGAACAGGGTGCGCCAGGCCATGTCCGGGCCGAGGAAATGGAACAGGATGGTGAACAGGATGGTGAACAGGATGGCGGCGGCGCCGTAGCCCACGGCCCAGCCGCTCGCCACAGCCGAGACTGCCTTGCCGCGATGCTTGGGCGCGACGATCTCGGCCATCAGCACGGCGCCCGCGGCCCACTCGCCGCCGAAGCCGATGCCCTGCAGCGTGCGCGCCGCGAGCAGCTGTTCGTAGTTCTGAGTCAGGCCGCTGAGGAAGGTGAAGGCGGAGAACCACAGGATGCTGATCTGCAGCACCTTCACCCGGCCGATGCGGTCGGCCAGGTGGCCGGCGATGGCGCCGCCAACCGAGGACGACAACAGAGCGACGGTGGCGGCGAACCCGGCCTGGGTCTTGCTCAGATGCCAGGCGGCCATGATGGCGGGCAGGACCAGGGCGTAGATATGGACGTCCATGGCGTCGAGGGCCCAGCCGCCGAAGCAGGCCCAAAAGCCCTTACGCTGACTGCTGTCGAGCTCTTTATACCAGGACATGTTGCCCCCTTCAGAGCCTTACGCGCCGTATCTATTTGTCGTCTCGGCGTTCGCGGCTATAACGGATGATCGATTATCACTATCTGTATGCAGTGATGTATGCAATCTCTAACGGAGCCTGCCTTTATGAGCGCCAGCGAAGCCTCGGTGGACCGCGACGAAGGCGAAAGCGCCGTCGAACGCGTCTACGAACTGGTCAAGCAGATGGCGATCTCGTTCGAGCTTCGCCCTGGCGGCAGGCTGAACGAGCTGGCGATCGCGCGCAAGATCGGCGTCAGCCGCACGCCGTTGCGCGAAGCGCTCAACCGCCTGACTTCAGACGGCTTTCTGACATTTTCACCGAAACAGGGATTCTTCAGGAAGCCCCTGTCGGTGAAGGAGGTCACCGACCTCTATGAACTGCGCGAGAAGATCGAGCGCGGCGTGGCGCGCCTAGCGGTCGAGCGGGCCACCGAGGCGCAGATCGACACGCTGGAGGCCTTTCTGGCCGAGTCGATGAAGGTGACCGGGGTCTCGACCAGCGACATTGTCGATCTGGACGAGCAGTTCCACGAGCAACTGGCGGCCATGACCGGCAACACCGAGATCATGCACGCCCTGAAGAACCTGAACGGCCGCATCCGCTTCGTGCGCTGGGTCAATATGGAGGGGCCGCGCGAGCATACCCAAGGCGAGCACCACGCCATCCTGAAGGCTCTGCGCGAGCGCGACGCCGACCGGGCCGAAGCCCTGATCGGCGGGCACATCATGCTGCGCCAGGATCAGATCGTCCCGGCGGTGAAGGAGGCCTTCGCCCGCATCTACATGCAGAACGAAGGCGCCGAGGAGTAGGACTTACCGGAAGCCGGTCGGGTTTTTCGACCCTTCGACGGTCGGGGCCCGGTTGTTGTCGCATACGTATTCGGTCATCCGATACGGCGTCTTCCTGTACTCGACCGTGAACGACCACGGCGCGGTGTAGAGGCTGTCGTCGGTGATGGTCAGCTTGTTGGTGGCGCGCTTGCCGCCGTCCAGCAGGGTCAGACGCTCGGTGACGTGGGTCTTGGGCGATTGCGGCAGGCCGCCCCGGTCGATCTGGATCTTATCGTTCATCCCCTCGGACTCGATGACCAGGGTCTGGCCTTCCCAGCGGCCGACCGAGTAGCCCATGTAGGTGGGATCGGGATCCACCGGCAGCTTTTCGTCCATGTAGACGATGCGCTGGTTGTGATTCACCTCGAACATCATGCCGATCACGGTCGGCTGCTGGAAGATCTGCATCGGGTAGGGCGTGTACATGATGCGCGGCATGCCGTGGGGCAGGCAGGAGGTGGCCGAATCGGGCATCTGCTGGCCGGCCTTGATGGCGGCGACGCGCTTGTCGTAGAGCGCCCTGGCCTCGGGCTTCATCGGCGGCAGGTTGCCGTCGTCCATTTTCACGAACTCATGGAATTTCATATCCCAGAAGCCGCTGAAGTCCGGGTGCGCCTGGGCGGCGGCGCCCGAGGCGGCCGCGACGGCGATTAAACCGGCCAGGGCCGCGCCGATGCGCTTAAGCTTACGATGGTTCATACTCTTCCCTCCTGGGCTCATTGTTTTTCGTACTCGCATGAGCCACTTGAAATGCGTTGTGAGCGTAATACAATTCCGTACACACAAATAACAACCACTCGGGGATGGCGCCGTGCGTTTTTTGACTGACGAGGACAAGGCCCGGCTGACGCCCGCCGAGAATCTGCCGCACTTCACGCCCATTCCGACACAGAACATATCGAGCGACGAATATTTCCCCACCCCGCAGACGGCCAAGCAGCGCGAGCTGGAGGCCCGCATGTTGGCGATCGGCGACGCCGAGGCCAAGCGCCATGGTGTTTCACGGCGGAAATTCTTCCAGAGCGCGGCCGGGATGGCCGCCGCCTATGTCGCCCTGAACGAGACCTTCGAGCAGATGTTCGAGGCGAGCCACGCCGAGGCCCAGACCCCGGAAATGGCCAACGCCCGGGCGCAGGGGCTCAAGGGGCAGTTCATCATGGACATGCACACCCACTTCCTGCGCGACGACACGCGCCTGGTGAGCTTCGCGGCGATGCGCAACGCGGTCGGCAAGGCCGGCTGGAACAGCGAGCTGGCGGCCAAGGAACAGACCCTCGAGGACCTGAAGTACGACAACTACGTCAAGGAGATGTTCCTCGATTCCGACAGCAAGCTGGTGGCGATCTCGTCGGCCCCGTCGGACATCCTGGAAGACTGGTTCCTGACCAACCAGCAGATGGCCGACGCACGGGCCAAGGTGAACCAGCGGTTCGGCTCCAAGCGGCTGTTCTCGCACGCCATCTTCACCCCCGGGCAGCCGGGGTGGCTGGATCAGGTGGACGCCAGCCTGGCGCTGAAGCCCGATGCGATGAAGGGCTATACGATCGGCGACAACACGCACAAGGACATCAGCCGCTATCCGTGGCGGATGGACGACGAGAAGACGACCTACAAGGCGTTCGAGAAGTTCGCCAAGGCCGGGGTGAAGAACGTCTGCGTGCACAAGGGCCTGTTCCCCCTGGCGATGGACAAGCTTTATCCGAACCTGCGCCCCTATGTGGACGTCAGCGACATTGGCAAGGCGGCCAAGGACTGGCCGCAGTTCAATTTCCACGTCTTCCACTCCGGCTTCCGCCACGTCGGCGGCGACCCGGCGCTGGGCCGCGAGGAGTGGGAGAAGACCCACCGCCTGTCGTGGGTGTCGGACCTGGCCGAGATTCCGGAGAAGTTCGGCGTCAACAACGTCTATTGCGACACCGGCCAGATCTTCGCCATGACCGTGGTGTCGGAGCCGCGCGTCGTCGCGGCGATGCTGGGCATCCTGGTCAAGGGCCTGGGCGCCGACCACGTCTGCTGGGGCACCGACGCGGTTTGGACCGGCTCGCCGCAATGGCAGATCGAGGGCCTGCGCCGCCTGGAAATCCCCGAGGACATGCAAAAGCAGTTCGGCTTCAAGCCGCTCGGCGCCGCCGACGGCCCGGTCAAGACGGCCATCTTCGGCGGCAACAATGCGCGCCTGTACGGCATCAACCAGAAGCGCGCCGAAGCCGAGATGAGGGGCGACCGGCTGACCGCGCTGAAGGCCGAGTACGAGCGTCAGGGGCCTGAGCCGAGCAACCTGCGCTACGGCTACGCCGCTCCCAGCCAACCGATCGACTACTCCGTCTTTGCCTGATGGCCAGCCGCCGGAGCGTGATCGCGGGTTTTCTGCTGGCGGCGGGCGCCTGCGCGCGCGCAGGCGGCCGAACCCGCGCCGGCTCGGGTGCCGCTGATCAAGGTTTTGCAGGCGGAGAGTCACTATCAGGACAAGCCGAAGGACATCCAATCCTGCGCCATCTGCAGCGTGTTCGTGAAACCGGACCTGTGCAAAGTCGTCGAAGGTAAGGTCAGTCCCGATGGTTGGTGTACGCTGTTCGATCTCATGGATTGAACGGAGATTCACAATGAAACGCTTTCTCGCCCCGACCCGGCTCCTGCGCCTGCTCCTCGCCCTGGGGCCGATGGCGCTGCTGCTCGCCGCCTCCCCTGCCCTGGCGCAACCGGCCTATCGCCTGGTGGTCCGCTATGCGGAAGCCCCGCCCACCGGCGTTCAGCGCCTGGCCAAGACCCTGCAGACCTATGCCGCCGAGACGCGCAAGGACGAGCCGTGGACCCGGGTGGAAGTGCTGAGCGAGCTCGGCCGGCCCAACCGGATGGTGGTGATCGAGCGCTGGGAAAACATGGACGGGGCCCAGGAAGCCCGCCTCAACGCCCGCGTCGACGGCCTGGTCGCCGGCCAGACCGTGGCGCCCGTGGACCATCGCCGCAACGACGCCCTGACCCTGCCGATCTTCGAGCGCCCGCCGGCGAGCGCTTTCCACGTGGTGATGCACCTGGATGTGGTGCCCGACGGCAGCGCGACGGCGGCGCGCGCCCTGTCGGAACAGCGCGCGGCGGTGCTGGCCGCGCCCGGCGCGATCAGCTTCGAGGCCTCGACCCAGTCCAACCGGCCGAACCACTTCGCCGTCTACGAAGTGTGGAGGAGCCGCGCGGCCTACGAGGCCTATATCGCCACGGCTCCCGCTCAGGACCTGCGCAAGCAGCTGACCCCGATCAAGGGCGCGCCGTTCGACGACCGTTTCTACACCGCCGCGGCCACGCTCAAGTGAGGCCCTAGCTCATGCCCCCCGGAACCCAAGGACAGTAACCCCATGCCGTTCAAGGACGTCAGATCCATACCCTTGCATGTGGGACCGCTGAAGAACTCGGCGGCGATGTCCGGGGCGGTCATCGGACTCAGCTTCCAGCTGACCACGACCGCCACCGCGACCTACGGCAAGATCGGTCTGGGGTCGCTGGAAGCGCGCATGCTGCTGGAGCTGTCGCACTATGACGCGGTCAAGGCGGCGCAACTGTCCAACCTGCTGAAGTCCGACCCGTCGGCGGTGAGCCGGACGGCCAAGACCCTGCGCGACCGGGGGCTGGTGATGCACACCGGGGCCAAGCAGCTGCTGTGCCTGACGGAGGCGGGGCGCGACATCGCCGAGCAGGTGCGGATGATCAGCCAGGAACGCGAGCGGCGCCTGTTCGCGGGCATCTCGGGTGACGAGGCCAAGGTCCTGTCCACGCAACTGGACCGGCTGCTGGGCAATTCGACGGACCTGGCCGACCTGGCCCATCGCCTGAGGCGGTTCCTGGCCGAGTAGGCGAAGCCGTACATCCCACAGTTGATTCCTCCAGATGTTGGTCGCTTGACTGTATTTTTTACAGCCGCAAAGTACAGCGGCTTTAGTCCGAATAACGCTCACTCAAGTGGGCGCTCCGACCGCCGTTCAGTCTGATCCTGGCCCCTTAGCGCGGCGATATTTGCGTTCTGCCTACGGAAAGCGGGCCTCCATTCGTCTTCACCGCAAAGGACCGCAACGATGCCTATGGATGCAGACAGCAAGCGGCGCACGGCCTGGGTCGCAGGAAATCTCCTGCCTATCGAGGGCGACGTCCGCGCCTGGCTCTTGCGACGCCTGAACCGGCCGGACGAAGCGGACGATCTGATCCAGGAAGCCTACTGCCGCGCGTGGACGGTGACCGAGCTCGGCGCCATCCTCAATCCCAAGGCCTATTTCTTCAGGACCGTGCGCAACATCCTTATCGATCAGGTGAGGCGGGCGGCGGTGGTTCAGATCGGCCTGATGGCGGACATAGAATCGGCCGGAGGACAGGAGGATCTTGCGTCCCCCGAACGTATTCTGTCCGCCCGCCAGGATCTCAACCGTGTGCAGACACTGATCGACGCCCTGCCCGATCGATGCCGCCGGATCGTGATCATGCGCAAAATTCGCGGCATGTCGCAGCGCGAGATCGCCCATGAGTGTGGTGTGACGGAAAGCGTTGTAGAGAACGACCTTCGGCGTGGCTTAAGCCTTGTCCTCAAAGCTTTTGAAATCGGCGAGCCTGCAGAGCGCTCGCGAACTGCCGACAGAAGGGCCAGTAAGCGTGCACGCAGTTGACATCGCCGGCCGTGCGGAAGGCTGGATCATACGAGTCGACAAGGGAGAGCTCTCCGACGAGGAGCGCGCCGAGCTGGACGCTTGGCTGGACGCCGACCCGCGCCACCGCGGCACCTATGTCCGCGCCGCCGCCGCCTGGAACCTGCTGGACCGGGCGCGTGCGCTCAGCCCTCAACAACCCGAGACCCGCCGCGTCGATCGCCGATGGGCCATTGCCGTAGGCGTGGCGGCGAGTGTCTGCGTCGCCGCCGGTCTCACCTTCATGCTGGCGCCGCACTGGACGGACTACACCACCCGCCATGGCGAGATTCGCCGCGTGCGCCTGGACGACGGCTCGATCGCGGTGCTGGATTCCGACGTCTTGATGAAGACCGCGATGAGCCGGGGCCGCCGCCGCATTCGCCTGGTTCGAGGCGTCGCCTGGTTCGAGGTCGTGCATGACCGATCGCGGCCTTTCGTCGTCCAGGCGGGCGAGTCGCAGGTGCGGGCGGTGGGCACGGCGTTCTCCGTACGGCGTACGGTCGCCGGCGCCGAAGTGATGGTCACCGAAGGCGTGGTCGAGGCGCGGCCGGCGCCGACGGCGCCTCCCCTCAGCGTAGCCGCGGGCGGGGGCGCGATCATCGAGAATGGGAGGGTCGGCCTCAAACGGATATCGGCTGAAGAGATCGATCGGGAGCTCGCCTGGCGCGACGGCCGCATCGCGCTCAACGGCGTGTCGTTGCGCGAGGCCGTCGCTCGCTTCAACCAATAAACGTCCGCAAGCTGATCCTGGCGGATCCGGATCTGGGCGGGCTCAACGTGGTGGGCTGGTTCAAGCTCAACTCGCCGGAAGCCTTCGCCCACGCCGTCGCGGTTGGATTTCCCGCTGACGTCACGATCCAGAACGACAGCATCGTCATCGCTCGAAAATCCGCGAAAAAAACTACGGGTGAAACCTAAGGAACCGGCTCGCCGGCTCGTCTTCCAAAAGGACGCCCAAGAACAAGAGGCGCCTCGAGGAGGGATAGATGCGAGCAATCCACGCGTTGTTTGCGGCCGCCAGTACGCTGGCGATTGCCGCCGCCAGTCCGGCGATGGCCCAGGAAGTGGCATTCCACCTGGCCGCGCAGCCGGCCACAGCCGCCATTCAGGAATTTGGCCGCCAAGCCGGGGTGCAGATATTCGCGCGCGGCGACGCCCTGGCCCGGGTGACGACCAACTCCGTCCAAGGCCGCTATGATGTGCACAAAGCGTTGTCGATGCTGCTCGCGGGCACATCGCTGGAACTGGTTTCCGAAGACGGCAAGGTGCTGGTAGTCGATCGCCCCGCCCCTCAATCCCTGCGCGTGCCGATACGCACCCAGAGCACCTCGGCCCCCGCCGCTCCGCCGCCGGCCCCCGCGCCGCAGCAGGCCGTCGCCTCGGTCGGGATCGAGGAAGTGGTCGTCACGGCGACACGCCAGACCTCGACGGTCAACAAAGTCGCCCTGTCGGTCACAGCGGTGACCGCCGCGACGCTGGAAAAGCAAGGGTCCAAGGATCTGGCCGAACTGGCCAATACGGTGCCGTCGGTGGTGTTCCGCCGCTCGGGCAACGAAGGCAACCCGAGCATCACCATCCGCGGCCTGGGCTCGGCGCTGGGCGCCCCGACCACCGCCGTCTATCTGGACGACACCCCGATCCAGAAGCGCGACTTCAGCGGCCTGAACACCGGCAACGGGACCCCCTACCCGCAACTATTCGACCTGGAGCGGGTCGAATTCCTGCGCGGCCCGCAGGGCACCCTGTTCGGCGGCTCGGCCGAAGGCGGCGCGGTGCGCTTCATCACCCCGACCCCGAGCCTGAGCCGGTACTCGGGCATGGCCAAGGGCGAATGGTCGACCATGCCGGGCGAAGGCTCGCCCAGCTATGAAGCCGGCTTCGCCATCGGCGGACCGATCGTGCAGGACAAACTGGGCTTCCGCGCCAGCCTCTGGCAGAGGCATGCCGGCGGCTACATCGACCACGTGTCGATGTATGACGGCCACACGATCTCCAAGGACACCAACTCGGCCAACGAAAAGATGATCCGCCTGGCGGTGACGTGGGCGCCGACAGCCAACTTGAAGATCACCCCGGCGATCTACTGGTCGCAGGACCACTCGGACGACAGCGACAATTTCTGGCTGGACGTGCCCAGCTACACCACCAACTCGGGCTTCTTCCTTAACAAGGGCACGATCAACGGCGTCGCCTACGATTTCCCGGATCAGTTCTATCAGGGCAAGACCTACCCGGCGCTCAAGTACGGGCCGTATAAGAGCGGCGTGGCGGTCTACAACGACGAAGCCGGCAATGCGCGGACCTTCCAGAGCAACCGCATCTCGACCATCCTCCTGCCGACCCTGACGCTGGATTACGACCTGCCGTTCATGTCGGTGAAGTCGGTCACTTCGTATCTGAAGGACGTCAACAAGGGCTTCACCGCCGGCAGCGGCGGCCCGACGCGCACCGCCCTGTTCCCGATCACCACCAACGCCGGCTTCGTCACCGTGGCCAGCCACACCGGCCAGAACGTCGGCACGCCGGTGACCGGCGGCATCGGCGTGCCGGGCATGATCCTGCCCGGCTTCCCGACAGCGTGGAACGAGAACCGCTACAACAACCAGCGCAAGTTCTTCGTCGAGGAACTGCGCTTCTCGTCGGCGCCGGGCGAAGGCCGGCTGAGCTGGGTCGGCGGCATCTACTATTCGAACACCGACGCGGCCAGCGACGTCGGCCAGCGCGGCACCGGGGCCGCCGACAACTTCAACCTGCGCGGCATCAACCAGGCCTGGCTGCTGGGCATGACGGAGATCTCGCCCGGGAACAACTCGGTGCGATCGGTGCGCGACAAGGAAAGCGAAATCGCCGGCTTCGGCGAAGCCAACTACAATCTGACCTCCAAGCTGAAGCTGACGGCCGGGGTGCGGGTGTCTAAATTCAACATCAGCTACAGCCAGGCCAGCGGCAGCGCGATCCAGGGGGCGCCTCCAGGATACGTCGGCTTCGCCGCCGGCGGCACGGTCACCAACGTGCAGTGCGGCCTGAACCCGGTCAGCTGTAACTCGGCGACCTTCCACCCCTTCCCCAACCAGCCCGGCGACGACAGCTACACCCGCTTCTCGGGCAGCCAGAAGTCGACCCCGGTGACGCCGAAGGTCGGGGTGTCGTACCAGCTGAACAGCCGCAGCCTGCTGTATCTGACGGCCTCGCAGGGCTACCGCACCGGCGGTCTGAACCAGCCCGCGGCGATCCCCAACTGCTCGCCCGACCTGGCCGCGATCGGCCTAACATCCACGCCCGCCACCTACAATTCCGACAGCGTGTGGAGCTATGAAGGCGGCGCCAAGCTCGGCCTGCTGGACGGGCGGATGCAGGTCAACACCAGCCTGTTCCACATCGACTGGAAGGATCCGCAGCTGAGCATCAAACTGCGCTGCGGCCAGACCTATATCCAGAACGCGGGCAGCGCGGTCAGCCAGGGCGCCGACGTCCAGGCCCAGGGCCGCTTCGGTCCGTTCCTGATCGGCGGGACGGTGTCCTATACCGACTCGCACTACACCAAGACCTACGCCCTGCCGGGCCCCTCCGGCACCACGGTGCTGATCGTGTCCAAGGGCGACAGCCTGGGCGCTCCGCCCTGGCAGTACAGCCTGAACGGCGAATACGACTTCAACGTGATGGGCAAGTACGCGGCTTACCTGCGGGCTGACTACGCCTTCTCCAGCCAGTACCAACCGGGCGTCGGCCCCGGCGCGGTCGGCTACGATCCGGTGCTCGCGCGAGGGGCGGCGACGCACCTGGCCAACATGCGCGCCGGTGTCACGCGCGATACCTGGGAGGCGGCGGTGTTCGTCAAGAACCTGACCCAATCGCAGGACCTGCTGACGCTCAACCACGCGGCCAGCTCGCCGCTGATCACCTCGTCCACCTTCCGCCCGCGTGAAGTCGGCGTGTCGCTGGCCTACCGCTTCTGATCCGCGAAAACAGGAAACCCAAGATGAGAAACGCAATCCCGCTGCTGGCCACTGTTTTCGGCGCAGCCGCCCTGGCGGCCGCTTCGGTCGCTTCGGTCGCTTCGGCCCAGACTCTGCCCTATCAGTCCACCGACCCGAAGATGAAGGCGGCAGTCGACGACCTGTATGCGGCCAACCGCATCCTGGCGTTCGAGGGTGTGATCACCGGCGCCGGGCACGTCAGCGTGCGCTCGCCGACCAATCCGGCGCACATGCTGATCTCGCGCTCGCTGGCCCCGCCGCAGGTGGTGCCGGCGGACATCCAGGAACTGGACATCGCCACCTGCCAGAACGTCAACCCCAAGGGGCCCCTGCTGTATCAGGAGCGTCACATCCACTGCAGCATCTACAAGGCCCGCCCGGACATCAACGCTGTGGTCCACAGCCACACGCCCAACATCATCGTGTTCAGCGTGATCAAGACGCCGCTGCGCGCCATGATGAATGGCGGCCGCATCCTCGGTAACGGGGCGCCGATCCACGACATGGCCGACGTGAAGACCAAGACCGCCAACCTGATCGCCAGTATCGACGCCGGCGACTCCCTCGCCGCCGCCATGGGCAAGGGCAATGTGGTTCTGTTGCGCGGCCACGGCTCGGCCGTGGGGGCCGCCGACCTGCATACGGCGGTCGGCAACGTGATGGGCATCGAGGAGAACGCCACGCTACAGCTGCGGGCCATGGCCACCGGCAGCCCGATCACCTGGTCCAAACCCACCGACTTCGTCCAGACCGAGGAGATCACCCGGGTGCTGGCCGGCGAGGACCGCAACTGGAACGCCGAGAAGTTTCGCGCCGGCGTGAAATAGACAGGGCTCGCCTCAGCTCGGGTTCGGCCCGGGCGGGGCGGCCTACAGAACCCCCTGAAACCAGGCCGCGCAGGCAAGTGCGGCCTGGTCTTTTCTATGCGGCGCGACCAGCTGGACGCCGAGCGGCAAACCGGCCTGGCCGCTGCCGGCGGGGACGGTGACGCAGGCCGCGTGCAGGGCGGTCCACAGGGCGTTGAAAGCCGGGTTGCCGGTGGAGGCCAGGCTGTGGGGCGCCTCGCCCGGCGCGCTCGGGGTCAGGACGGCGTCGAAGCCCGACATCAGCTCGGTGAAGACAACGCGGGCGCGGCGCAGCACCTCGCGGGCGTCGTCCAGCGCCTGGGGCGACGCGCGGTCGGGGCCATCGACACGGGCGATCAGCATGTCGGAGACCTGGTCGCGGCGCGTGGTCAGCTCCCAGGCGATGGCCTGGGCGGACTCGGCGTTCATCACGATCGGATGGGCGGCGTAGGCGGCGAGCAGTTCACGGGGCAGGTCGATCTGCACGACCTCGACCCCCGCGTCGGCGGCGGCCCGGGCGGCGCGGGCGATCAGGGCGACGGTGTCCGGCGTGGCTAGGTCGGGCGTGGGGCCGAGGGTGACGGCGATACGGAGCGGCCGCGGCAGCCGACCTTCCAGCGCGCCGAAGTCGCGACCGGCGCAGGCGCCGACCAGCAGAGCGCAGTCGGCGACGCTGCGGGCGATGGCGCCGATGGTGTCGAGGCTCTCGCTCATCACCTTCATCCCTGCCCGGTGCAGCATGCCGTGGCTGGGCATATAGCCGACCACGCCGCAGAATGCGGCGGGGCGGATGATGCTGCCGCCGGTCTGGGTCGCGAAGGCGGCGGGGAAGAAGCCGGCGGCCACGCCGGCGGCGGAGCCGGACGAAGAGCCGCCGGGGGTGTGGGCGGGGTTGTGCGGATTGGTGGTCGGGCCGGGCTTCTGGGTGGCGAATTCGGTGCTGACGGTCTTGCCCATGACCACGGCGCCGGCCGCCCGGGCCAGGGCGACACAGGCGGCGTCAGCCATCGGCCGGTGGCCCTGCCAGATCGGCGAGCCGTAAGCGCAGGGCATGCCCGCCACGTCGATCACATCCTTGACCCCGATCGGCACCCCCAGCAGGGGCAGGCTGTGGCCGGCGGCCACGCGGGCGTCGGCGGCGCGGGCGGCGGTCAGGGCGGCGCCGGCATCCAGATGGACGAAGGCGTGGACGGTATCCTCCCGCGCGGCGACGCGGTCGAGGCAGGCCTGCATCAGGGCCTCGGCCGTGAGCGAGCCCGGGCGGATGCGTCTGGCGGCCTCAGCGGCGCCGAGCGAAGCGGGATCGGTCATGCTCACCTCTGAAGGTCCGGCGCATGGACGGGCCATAAAAAATGGGAGGCGCCTGGAGGCGCCTCCCACTGTTTGTCGCAAATCGGCGGAGACTAGAAGTTGTAGTTGATCTGCATGCCGATGGTGCGCGGCTGGAACGAGGTGCCGGTGAAGAGGAACGAGGAGTTGGTGATCAATTGCTTGTCCACCCACTCGTTGGAGTCGGTCAGGTTCTTCACATAGACCGCCACTTCGAACTGCTTGAGGTAGATGCCGGCGCGCGCGTTCATGGTGTGGGTCGCGTTGCCGTCGTGGGTCGAGGCGATGTAGCCGCTGCTGCCCAGGCCCGTCGTGCGGTCGTACTTGCCCGTGTACATGTAGTCGACGCGGGCATAGGCGGGCATTTCGAACAGACGGTGATCGTACTGGACGCCGGCGTTGATCGTCCAATCCGGCGTGCCGAGATTGTCACCCTTGAGGGCCAGCTTGGCGCTGGCCGCGCCCTGCGAAGGCACCGACAGCACATCCTTAGCGTACACCGCTTTGTCGTAGGCGATGTTGGTGTTCAGGGTGAAGTCGGCCAGGCGGCCGGTGATCGAGGTTTCGAAGCCTTCCGAGATCGCGGACGGGCCGTTGGCCACGTAGGACGAGCCGCAGGAACGAAGCTGGTTGGTGAACTGGATGTTCTGCCAGTCGATCTTGAACACGCTGGAGTTGACCTGCATGCGGCCGTCGAACAGGCGGAACTTACCGCCGATTTCGTACGACTTGGTGGTGTCGTGCAGGTAGGTCGCCGGCGCCGCGGTCAGGCCGAGCAGGGCCAGGTCTGGAGCGCAGGTGACGGTGAACACCGGCGGGTTGACGCCGCCCACGCGGAAGCCTTCGGCGTAGGTGAAGTAGATCAGGTCCGTGGCGCTCAGCTGGTAGGAGATGCTGGCCTTGGGCGAGATCGGCATCTCCTTCAGGTTGTTCAGCGTGTAGGCGTAGGGGCAGCCCTTGGTGTTGTCGGTGGTCGGGCAGGCCGCGTAGTTGGTCGGGAACGGCGTCAGGGAGTTCTTGTTAGTCTCGACCGTGCCGGGTCCATCGGACGAGGTGCCGACGAAGCCCGCGGGAGCGCCAGTCACCGAACCGCCTGAGATCTGGGCGAACTTCTGGGTGTAGTTGGTGATCCGGCCGCCAGCGGTGATCTTCAGCTTGTCGGTGACGGCGAAGGTGGCTTCGCCGAAGCCGGCGATTTCGTCTTCGAGGATGTCGCCGTCGCGCGTCGACAGTTCGATCGGTAGGCGTCCGGGAACCTGCATCAGCGGGGTCAGGGTGCCGCCGACAAAGAACGGCAGGCCGACACCGCGCAGCTGTTCGCTGAGGAAGCTTTCGTTCCACTCCGAGCCCGTGGTCACGTGGGTGTGGGAATGGTCATAGAACAGGCCGGCCACGAACTGCAGACGATCCGACGGATCGGTCGTCTGGATGCGCAGCTCCTGGCTGTATTGGTCGCGCTTGTTGTTGTAGATCGAGTAGGCGAACCCGAACAGCGGGTAGACGCCGCCGTCCTCGACCTTGGTGGTCGGGTTGATGCTGCTCATCAGATACTGAGGCACGATGCCGCCGAGCACGGACAGCGGCATGGCGGGCGCGCGAACCGTGGAACCCGAGCGTTCGGCCGAACCGCCGCCGAAGCTCCAGCCGCTGGTGCGCTGGA
This sequence comes from Caulobacteraceae bacterium, assembly GCA_947475845.1. Taxonomy (GTDB): domain Bacteria; phylum Pseudomonadota; class Alphaproteobacteria; order Caulobacterales; family Caulobacteraceae; genus BOG-938. Next base: position 28,751 of record CANJMO010000027.1, read on the forward strand.
CGTCGTAGGCGGTGATCGACTTCAGCGCGAGCTTTTCACCCAGGTTGTAGTCCAGGGTCAGGCTCGGCACGTTGATGATCGTGCGGCGCGGCGAGGCCACGTAGCTGACGTTGGTGGTCGAGGTGTAGAGGCCGCTCGCGACGCCGCGGTTGATCCCGTAGAAGTTCTGAGCCGGGATCGTGTACTGCGGGAAGGTGTAGGACGGGAACGAGTAACGGACCCCGTTGATGGTGCCGGTGTTGTTCAGGCGGCGGGCCGCGGCGGTCGTGGCGCCGACGTTGAGCGCCGGGGTGTTGACCCGGAACACCGAGGTGTCCTGATCGTAGTTCATCTGCGAGAACAGGGTGACCGTCGCCTTGAAGTCAGGCGTGATCTGCCACAGCAGCTTGCCGTTGATCGAGTAGTCGTTGCCGCGGTTGATGTCCGACGAGAACTTCTGGCCGTTGTACTGGTTGAAGGCGTCGAGCCAGCCGGCGCGGGCGTCCTCGGCGATGGCCAGGCGGAAGCCGACCTTATCCTGGATGATCGGGCCGCCGACGGCGAGGCCGACGTCATGGCTGATGCCGCCGTCATGGATGAAGCCCACGTCGACGCGGGCGCGGCCCGAATAGGTCGTCAGGCTGGGGGTGGGCGTGATGAAACGGATCGCGCCGCCTTCCGAGGCGCCACCGTACAGGGTGCCTTGCGGGCCGCGCAGCACTTCCACGCGGTCCAGGTCGAACAGGACGGGGGCGGGTTGGTTGGAGCCGGAGATCAGGCCGGCGGCCGAGCGCTGCTGCAGGCCGACGTCGTCGAGATAGAGGCCGGTGGTGGGCGAGCCGCCCGAACGGCCGGCGGCGGCGTTGCCGCCGATGCCGCGGATGGTCAGGTTCGGGTTACCCTCGGGGCCGGTCTTGCGGAAGGTGAAGCCGGGCACCTGACGGGACAGGTCGTCGATGTTCTTGACGCCTTGCTGGTCCAGCGCCTTCTGAGTCACGGCGGACAGGGAGAGGGCGACCTTGTTGACCGTGGAGGTCTGGCGGGTCGCGGTGACCACCACTTCTTCGAGGGCGCCGTTGGCGGGCGCGTTCTGAGCGAAGGCGCTCAGGGCGAAGCTGGACGCGGTCAGCGCCGTGGACACAAGCAGGCCAACGCGGATTTTGGATTTGGACATATTCCCTCCCAATGGTGTTCTTATTTGCAACTGTGATGCTTCGCCCCTTTCGAACGCCCCGGTCTTCAGGTCGTGTCGCCAGGGTCTGAATTAGTATCAAGCGCGCGCATTTCGCATGCGCGCGCCCCGGCTTAATTACAGGCGCCAAGGGAAAATAAAAACATGAATCCGCTCGAGCCATTCCGAAAGAAGGCGGAGTCGATCGACCCCCCGGAAACGGCGGCGGTGTCGCCGCTGGCTCCCCTGACTCCCTGGCGTATCGACAATCTGTTCCGCGACCATAACGACGCCCTGGTCCGGTTCCTGCGGGCGCGGCTGAACAGCGACGCCGACGCCAAGGAAGCCGCCCAGGAAGCCTATGTGCGCCTGCTGCAACTCGATCAGCCGGATCAGCCGTCTTTCCTGAAGGCCTACCTGTTCAAGGTCGCCTCGAACGTCGCCGCCGACATGATCCGTCAAAGGCGCACGCGTAAGCACTCCGACGAAATCAACGAGAACGATCACGCCGCGCCGGCGCACCAAGAACGGGCGCTGTCGGCCAAGCAGCAACTGGCCGCCGTGCAGAGGGCTTTGGACGAACTGCCGCCGAAGTGTCGCGAAGCGTTCGTGCTCAGCCGTCATGAAGGGTTCTCCACGGTCGAGATCGCGGCGCGGCTGAACGTCTCCGATCGCATGATCCGCAATTACCTGGCCCGCGCCCTCGAACATCTGCAGGCAGCGCTCCGGGTCGAGGCGCCGAAATGAAGTCCGTGCAAAGCAAATCCCCCGCTTCCACCGCGATCGACTGGATGGCCTTCGACTGGCTTATCCGTCTGCGCTTCGACGAGGTGAGCAGCGAGACCCTGTCCGAATGGACCCGCTGGCTGGAAGCGCCGGGCGCCCGTGAAGCCTATGATCGCGCACTGCAGGCCTGGTCTCTGTGCGGCCTGGCCTGGGCCCCGCGGCCCACCGAGGAAGACCTGCGCGAGGACGCCTACGATGGCGCGGTTCCGGTCGCCGCCTGGCGCGAACGGCCGCAGCAAGTCGCCCCGCCGCTGATGTTCAGCATCCCCGCCCAGCGACCCAAACGCCGGCCGGCCAACGGCGGGATGAAGTGGGCTACTTCGACAAGCTGGAGGCGGCCATCTACGTGAAGAACCTGACCGACTCCAACGAGTGGCTGGACAAGAATCTGGTGACCAGTTCGCAGGTCTACTATTACGGCAACTCGTTCCAGCCGCGCACGATCGGCGCCCAGTTCAACTACCGATTCTAGGGCCTCTAGCCGCCGCCTCTCGGCGCCGCGCGCCCGGCCAGGGCGTCCATCGAATAGCCGTAGAGCTCGGCGAGGATCGACAGTTCCATCGCATCGACCTTGCGCGTGCCGCGCTCGACCAGAGACACGGCCGTGCGCGGAATGCCGAGCAGGTGCGCCACCTTGGCCTGGCTCAGGCCGGCATGCTTGCGGGCCTTGAACAGACGCTCGCCCATGTCCCGCCGGAACTGGATGTCATAGGCTGGATACATGGCCGTCATTCTCCAGCGGGCCGCCAGCGCCCTATCGGCGCCCGGCAAAAGGAGGGGGTGGCTGAGCCACCCCCCAGAAAATCCGGATTTGGCAGGGGGCAAATCCGGACGAACGCTTGATGGCGGGATGGGATCACAGGCGGCTCGATCCGATCTCGATCAGCGCGCCGCGGATTTGGCGCAGGTCTGCGAGCCGCCGGCCGACACGGCCACGGCGGCAAGTCTCTTCCGGATCGAATGACGCACGGACATTGGCTGCCTCCTTGTTGTGGACGCGGCGGTGTTCTGCTCACCGCGCGCCCTTTTTGTCCCCGGCGTTGGCTGGCCGAGATCAGGCTAAGACGCGCCAGACAGAAAAATCGGAATTCTAGTCAGCAAAAAGATTCACTCATTGATGAATCAATTTTCCAGAACTGAAGCTCCAAACACCCGTGCCATGAAAAACAGAGCAGCTATATTGAAAACATCTGGTGTGTATAGATGAATAGGCCTAGCGACATGGACGGCTCAACTCCGTCACCTGAGGGGGGCCTGTCGATGCCGGACAATGGCGAAAAGCGAGCGATTGGACTTCCGCTTCCGGGCGTTTGTCCGTCATAGTCACGTACAAGCGGCCCAAAAGGGCGGCGGAGTTCCGAACCGACGGGGCCCGTGGAAATAGGGAAGAGATGAACATGCAAGTTTCGAAGAAGATGCTGGCCCTGGCCGGCTTTGCCACCGTCGCCCTGGCGGCTGCCCCGGCGTTCGCGCACCACTCGTTCGCGATGTTCGACAGCCAGAAGA
>CANJMO010000028.1 GCA_947475845.1 Caulobacteraceae bacterium
CGGCCGTGGAATAAGCCCAGCATGTGGCGGACGATGGCGTAGAGGTGGGTTCCGCCCGCCAACTGCTCCTGGATGTAGGGCCGATAAGCCAGCACCGCGGCCTCCGGCGTCACCACGGGCGCGTCTGGGTCGAACATCAGCTGATCCACGGCCCCGAGCAGGCCCGGCTCGTGATAGGCGGCGCGGCCGAGCATGGCCCCGTCCAGCCCCCGCTGCACATGCGCGTGCGCCTGCTCGAGGGTCGCCAGCCCGCCATTGAGCACGATGGTCAGCCCAGGCCGCTCGACCTTCAGCCGGTGCACCAGCTCGTAGTCCAGCGGCGGGACGTCCCGGTTCTGCTTGGGGCTCAACCCATCCAGCCACGCCTTGCGGGCATGCACGACGAACACCGTCACGCCCGCCGAGACGCACAGGTCCACCAGCCCGAACAGGCTCTCCTCTGGCTCCTGCTCGTCGACGCCGATCCGGCACTTGACCGTGGCCAGCACGCGCACCGCGTCGATCATCGCCGCCATGCAGTCGGCCACCCGCTGCGGCTCGCGCATCAGGCAGGCGCCGAAGCGGCCGCTCTGCACCCGGTCGGAGGGACAGCCGACGTTCAGATTGACCTCGTCGTAGCCGAAGTCCTCGCCGATCCGCGCCGCCGCCGCCACATCGGCCGGCTCCGACCCGCCCAGCTGCAGCGCCACCGGATGCTCCGATGCGCCGAACCCCAGCAGCCGCTGCCGGTCGCCGTTCAGCACCGCGCCGGTGGTGACCATCTCGGTGTAGAGCCGCGCCCGCGTCGACAGCACACGATGCAGCGCCCGGCAATGCCGGTCGGTCCAGTCCATCATAGGTGCAACGGACAGGCGGTAGCTCTGGCTTTCCGGGGCTCTGATTGAAGACATTGGGATCGCTTACAGCCGTGAAGCGGACTTTGCCACCCTAGGCGGGCCCGCTACCCCTTCGGCTTCTTCTTCGCCGTGTTCAGCGCCACCGCCGCCAAGACCAGCGCCTTCAGCGCGGCCTCGTTGATCGCCTCGCCCTCGTGGATGTCGATCGCGCGGCGCACATTACCTTCGAGGCTGGAGTTGAACAGGCCGGCGGGGTCGTCCAGCGCCGCGCCCTTGGCGAAGGTCAGCTTGACCACCGCCTTGTAGGTCTCCCCGGTGCAGATGATCCCCGCGTGCTCCCACACCGGCACCCCGCGCCACTTCCACGTCTCCTCGACCTCGGCATCGGCCTGTTTGATCAGGGCCCGCACCCGCGCCAGGGTCTCGCCGCGCCAATCGGCCAGCGAGGCGATGCGGCCGTCGATCATCTCGGACGGCGTCTTGCCGTCGGTCGGTTCACTGGTCTTCTGCATGGCGCTTAGTCCTTGGCGGCGCGTCCCCTGCCCCGCTTGGCGAGGTAGGGCAGCGCGAACAGATAAAGGCCAGTGATCGTCATCAAGGCCAGCGGCAGCAGCGGCACATAGGACATCCACACGATCGGCGGTTTCTGCGCCATGGCGATGGTGGTGGCGATCACGCAGGCGACGAAGACGATCGACAGCCAGCGATGGATTTGCCGGATTAGGGTGTTGATGTTCATCGCTCATCCTCTTCAACAGGTCTTCCAGTTGGTCGAACCGGCCTTCCCAGAAGCCGGCCATGTCCTTGGTCCAGTGGATCAGCGGCGCCAGGGCGCCCAACTGCGCGCTGTAATGGGTCTGGCGGCCCTCGTGGCGATCACGCACCAGGCCCGCGCGCTTGAGCACCCCGAGGTGCTTTGACACCGCCGGCTGCGAGACGCCCGCCTGCGCCGTCAGCGCCCCCACCGTCTGTTCGCCGTCGCGGCACAGGCGCTCGAACAGGGCCCGCCGCGTTGGGTCGGCGAGGGTTCTGAACAGCATGTCGTGGGCGTCGAGCGTCAAAATGATAACTCACTGGCTATGGGTTAGCATATAACCGGATAGCTATGAATAGGTCAAGCAGGCGCCTGACGGGCGGCGAACTTCAGCCTATGGTCCGCTTAAGCCGGCGTTCAAGCCGCGCGCCACAGGTGGGAAACGCCGATGTCCAAGCTGAAGATCGTCCTGGGGGCGCTGCTGAGCGCGGCCGCCCTCACCGCCGGCCCATCCGCCCGCGCGGCCATGGACCCCAAGGCGCTGGTGATGACGCCACCGGACCAGATTCAGTGGAAGGGCGACCCCGGCAAGCCGCAGAGCGTGGTCCTGGCCGGTGACCCGACCAAGGAAGGCTCGCTCTACGTCATGTTGATCAAGTGGCCGCCGCATCAGTCAAGCCGGCCGCACAGCCACCCGCACGACCGCTTCATCACCGTGTTGGAAGGCACCTGGTGGGTGAACACTGGCGCCAAATATTCGCCCGAGACCATGACGCCGGTGCCCAAGGGCAGCTTCGTCACCCACTTCGGCAACCAGATCCACTACGACGGCACCAAGGACGACAGCGCCATCATCGAGATCGTCGGCATCGGCCCCGCGGCCATGACCCCGCGCGAAGAGAAGTAGGTCAGAGCGTCGCCAGTAGGCAGGCCCGCTTCTCGATCAGGCTGGCGATGGTCTGCACGTCGTCGAGGTCCAGCACCGGGATCGGCGCGCCAGGGATCGGCCCATCGGTGGCCACCGCCACCACATCCGGATCGTCGGGATAAAGCAGCGGCTTGCCGACCTCGGCGCGGTGGATCTCGATCTTGGGGTGGCTCTCGCGTTTGAAGCCTTCGACGATCACTAGATCGACCGGCCCCAGGTGCTCCAGCAGGCGGCGCAGGGTCGGCTCCTCCGCGTTGCGCAGTTCGTGCATCAACGCCCAGCGCCGCGCGCCCGAGACCAGCACCTCGGTGGCACCCGCGACACGATGGGTGTGAGAGTCCTTGCCCGGCTGATCGATATCGAAGTCGTGGTGCGCGTGCTTGACCGTCGACACCGTATGACCCCGCGCGATCAGCACCGGGATCAGCTTGGCCACCAGGGTGGTCTTGCCGCTGCCGCTCCAGCCGGCGAGCCCGATCACGCGCATGGGATGACTGCCTGGATGTTCACGACCCTGCCTGTACTGGTGGAGCTCAGTCCCTAGCCTATTATGCGGCCCATGGATCACAGGCAAACCACCGCGGGCCTTGTCCTCGCCGGCGGCCGCTCTTTGCGGTTTGACGGCGAGAAGGCGGTCGCCCCCCTGGCGGGACGGCCTCTGCTACTGTGGGCGGCCGAGCGGCTGCAGGCCGATTGCGGCGCGGTGGCGGTCAATGCGCGCCCGGCCAGCGAAGCGGAGGCCATGGCCAGGGCCAACAGCCTGCCTGTGCTGCACGACGCGCCAGGCGACCCGGACGGGCCCCTGGCGGGGGTGCGGGCCGGACTGATCTGGGCTGTGGGGATCGGCGCACGCGCGCTGGTCGTCAGCCCCTGCGATGTTCCCGGCCTGCCCAGCGACCTCTTCGCGCGCCTGATTGACGCGGCGGTCGACGGCGCCGCCATGGCCCGCACAGCCGATGGCCTGCAACCCCTGTGCGCCCTGTGGCCGGTCACCGCCCTGCCCGCCGTCAGCGAAGCCCTGGCCGGGGGCGAACACCCGCCAACCTGGCGCGTGCTGGAGGCATTGGGCGCCGCCACCGTGGATTTCGAACACGCGGCCGCCTTCGCCAACCTCAACACCCGAGCCGATCTGGTGGCTGCCGAGGCCCGGCTGAAGCGATCCTGACGCCCGCGCGTTGCAGCATCTGCCCCGATAGGCGGTAGTATCTGACAAGCCCAGGATTTCAGATGAGCGATTCCCTCTCTCCGCCCCAGATTTCCGACTCCCTGATCGAGGAAGCCGTCGGCCGGCTCGACATGGCCGCGCGCCTGGAGGGCCCCAACCGCACCCTGTTCCTCGACGTGAAGCTGCCGCGCGACGATCACGAAGCTGGCGGCGACCTGCTGTTCCTGATGCGCGCCGCCGTCGAACTGCACGCCGAGACCCAGTCCGACGAAGAGCTGTCCGATATCGAGGAGACACTGGAGGACGCGCTGAAGGGCGACGATCTTCACGCCATCGACGAGGGCTGCGAGATTTATCGCTCCCTGCTGGCCTCGCGGCTGAAAGCGGTCTGGCGCGGCCAGTACGGCGAGGAAAAGCTGGCCGACCTCAGCGACGCCCAGCGCAAACCCTGGACAGGCTGACCGCGCGGCATGTGCAACCTGTTCGAGAACAAGACCACGTTTCGCGAACTGGTCGATGCCTTCGCCAATTGGAAGCTTCCAGTCGTCAAGCCCGCGCCTCAGTCCGCGCCTAATCTGCAGTCGCTGGACGCCGTGCGTCCCACGGACGAAGCCCCGGTGATCCGCGCTTTCGAAGACGGCGTCGAACTGACCAGCCTGCGCTGGGGCTTTGTTCCCGAGCGGGCCAATGCCGGGCCGATCACTAATTTCCGCTCCGAGGGTCGCCGGTTCGGCGCCGCCAGCCGCTGCCTGATTCCCGCCACCGCCTTCTTCGAATTCACCGGCGCGAAATACCCCAAGACCCGCTGGCGCTTCACCGAAACCGAACAACCGTGGTTCTGCCTGGCCGGCCTGTGGCGGGACGACCGCTTTACCCTGCTCACCACCGAACCCGGCCCGGACATGGCACCCTATCACGACCGCCAGGTCGTGCTGTTGCCGCGCCGGCAATGGAGCGATTGGCTAGAGGGCGCGCCGGAGGCCGATCTGCTTCGCGCGGGGCCCGCCGGGAGCCTTGGGGTGGTCAAGGACAGCCCGGGGCGGGAGGTCTCCCTGCCCTTGTTCGCCGCCCTATGATCGAGATCACCGACCGGCTGTCCATCGAGGACGACGAGGTCGAGATCCGCCATGCCCGCGCCAGCGGTCCAGGCGGCCAACACGTGAACAAGACCTCCAACGCCATCGAGCTGCGCTTCGACGTGCGCGGCTCGCCGTCCCTACCCCAGGAGGTGCGTGAGCGGCTGGAGAAGCTGTCGGGCAGCCGTCTGACCCTGGAGGGCGTCCTGGTGCTGTTCGCCCAGGGCTCGCGCTCGCAGGAGATGAACCGGCAGGATGCCATCGAGCGGCTGGTGGAACTGATCAAGCTCGCCACGATTCGGCCCGAGCCGCGCAAGGCGACCCGGCCGACCTATGCCTCCAAGCTGCGCCGGCTGGAAGGCAAGGCGACCCGCTCCGGCGTCAAGGCGCGGCGCGGCAAGCCCTCGCTGGATTAGTCCTGCGCGGGGGCCTCGGCCACCAGGTCGCCGAAGTGCAGGTCCTCGTCCGGGGACAGGCGTTTTTCCGCCCATTCCAGCACCAGCTGTGCGTCGGCCATCCCGACGCGCAGGCTCACCGAGCCATGCGCCTCGTCGTGCCAGGCCTGGGCGATGGCCGCCTTCAGATCGGCCACCAAACTCGGCTCGCCGGAGGCCTCGCACTGGCGTTCCAGGATGGTGATGAGTTCGCTCACCAGCACGAGGCTGGCCTCTTCGCTGATGTTCGTCAGTTTGGTCATGGCGTAGCGCCTGCGGGCGTGGGGCGCGCGGCGTCCTCGAAACTGGGGTGATTACCGTTGGCGCTTAGGTATGGAAGTCGACTCCGGAACTCCAGCTAAAGCGGCCCAAAATGGGTCAAACAACTAAGCTTTGGAGCGATTCCGGGACAATTCGGGATGTTTTTGTCGCTTCACGCCGGGATTCCGGAGCGTTTCCGCGAATTTTCCCCTCAAGATCGACTCGCCGCCTCAAGGCTTCGTGGCGGCCTTTTCTGAGATTTGGGCCATCGTTTCCATCGCCGCCGTCATGCGCTTGATCTCGCGCGTGGCCAACAGGACGAAATCACGGTTGCCGCGCTGATCGATCAGGGGCGGAAAGGTGTGCACGCCTTTGCTGTCCTGGTGCAGGTGCCCGGCGGCAACCAGAACGGCGATCTTGCGGCGCACGGTCTCGCGGGGCAGGCCGGTGGCCTCGGCGATGGCGCGGGCGCTGATGGCGTGGTGCTCGTCCTCCGAGAACGGCCCGGCATTGTCGAGCAAGGTGTTGAGATCGTCGCTGCGCAACACTCGGCCGATGCTGGCGATGGCCACCGACCAGTAGATCAGGATCGCCTCGTAGTCGTGACCGTAGGTGTCGCCCGCCGCGCGCATTATGCGCAGCAGGCCCTCCACGGCGATCAAGCCGTTGGCCGCCACCAGCCCCCGCGGTGTTGGCTCGCTGTCCATGATGTTCCTCGGCAGGCTCGCCCCGTACCGGCCCCACTATTCCAAAGATCGGCGTTCGATGGAAACGCTTAAAGCCAGCCCTTCCATTTGAACCAGCCGAGCGGGATCAGGGCGCTGATGACGATCACGGCGATGCCGAACGGATAGCCAAGATGCCATTCCAGTTCGGGCATGAACTTGAAGTTCATACCGTAGACGCCGGCCATAAGGGTCGGCGGGATGCCGACGATGGACGCCACCGTCAGCACCTTGAAGATGTCGTTCTGCGAGATGGTGATGAAGCCCAGCACCGCATCCAGCAGGAACTGCACCTTGTTGGCCAAGTGCCCCTCGTAGTCGTTGAGCGAGACGATGTCCTGGCGCACCGCCTTCAGCCGCGCCGCCAAGGCGTCCGGGGCCGGCGCATGCAGCACCTCCAGCACGAACGGCACGATCCGCCCCACCCCCAGCAGCACGTCGCGGATATGAGACAGCCGCTCGCCGATCCGCCCGACCTTGGACAGGGTGGCGCGCTGGAACAGCTCCGACTTGTTGGCGTCCCGCTTGCGGTTCTTCTGGTGGAAGATGCCGCGCGAGACCCCGTCCAACTCGGCGGCCGCAGCCTCGAGCAAGTCGGCGACCCGGTCGATGATCGACTCGAACACACAGGTGAACACGCCCAGGCTGGTGATCGCATCGCCGTCTTCCAGGGCGTGCCGGGCGGCCGTATCGAAGGCCATGAACTTGTCGAAGCGCACGGTCAGTAGCCGCTTCTCGCTCAGCACGAACCCCACCGGCGACAGGTGCGGCGCCTCGACGCCGGCCATCAGCGGCGTGGACAGATACAGGGCGTGGTCGATGCGCTGCAGGCGGCTCGACTGCTCGATGGCGCTGAGGTCGTCGCGGGTCGGCGCCTTGAAGCCGAAAGCCGCCTCGGCGGCCGCGATCTCATCCTCTGTCGGCGATCTGAGATCGATCCACACCGCCTCGTGCAGGCGCTCGGGCGTGTCGGCGGAGGCGGGATAGGCGGTCAGCATGGCGACTCGACTGGCTGTGATGACGCTGGGAACGTGCGCGCGCTGCAAAGGCGCCGCAAGTCGCTCAGCCGTCGGTCATTTCGTGGCGCATCAGGCGGCGGCGCAGAGCCATGGCGTCCCACCAGGCATTGTGCTCGACGGCGCCCGCGACATCGGTGGGATAAGAAAAGACCCGCCGAATATCAAAGCGCAGACGGTCGACAGGCGCCTTGCGGCCAGGGCTGAACATCAGGGCCGCGCAGAACAGGCGCACGTCGTCTGGCCAGTCGGCGATGATCTCGGGATCGGGATCGCCGAACAGGAAACCGGCGATCGCCCGCGCGCCGTCGATCTGCCCGACCTCGCGCACCTCCACATCGTTCGGAACCGCACGCAGGTGGGGCTCGACATGGACCGCCACCCACGGATCGATGACCTCGCCCGGGTCATACAACAGATAGAGGCTGTGGCCGTCCTCGCGCACCAGGGCCAGCGACAGCAGAGGGCCGCCGAAGCCGTTGAACTCCGTATCCAGAAAATAACGCAGTGGACTGTTCCCCAACCAAGGGGGCAAGGGTGGCAGCTATTTAGGACGAGGCAATGACGGCGCCCCGCAAACCGGCTTGCGGCCGCGCTTTGGACATTCCGCGCGTTGGCCTGAACGCACAAAGGCGCCGGTAAGGCCGTAGCGATAAGCTCTGGGGTTTGACGCCGCGACGCAACAGGTCCACCACCGGGTCTTACCCGCCCGTTGCGTTCCGGCGGCCCGGGCCGCCCGACGGAGATCCGCATGCGCAAGACAGTCCTGGCCGCGATTCTGCTGGTGTCCGCGCCCCTGGCCCGCGCCCAGGAGGGGCCCAACAACCTTTTCATTAGCCCGTGCGGCGAGCCCTTCGTCGCCCCGGCCAGCGCACCCTACCCGATCGTCAACTGGTTCAACGGCGCCGACGCCAACCACGACGGCAAGCTCGACGCCGTGGAATTCACCAATGACAGCGAACGCTTCTTCGCCGTGCTCGACCGCAATCACGACGGCTTCATCGATTCGCGCGAGGTGAACATCTACGAGCATGTCTTCGTGCCCGAGATCCTGCCCCGCAACGGCACCGAGGCCGAAGGACTGATGATCCGCGTGGCGATGCAGTTCGACGCCGGCGGCGCCGGCTATGCCGCCGGCGGGTCCAACGTGGCGCAGGGCGCTCAAGGCCCTCTGGACGTGAGCCCGCCGGTCGATCCGAACGCCCCGCCGCGCCAGAGACTGGATTCGAATCAGGGCGCTGTGCCGTTCAGCCTGTTCGCGGCGCCCGAGCCGGTGCGCGCCGCCGACCGCAACCTGGACGGCAAGGTCTCGCAACAGGAATTCCGCAACCTGGCCGCGCGCCGCTTCGCTTCCCTGGACACGACCATGCGCGGCTATCTGCTGCTGGCCGAATTGCCCCAGACCGACTTCGAACGCGCGGCCAAGGCCCGGCGGAAGTAGCGGTCGCTGCGTAGGCCCGGCTGGACTCGAACCAGCAACCAGACCGTTATGAGCGGCCGGCTCTAACCAATTGAGCTACGGGCCCTATGCAGCGCGTCCCGGTTAGCATGCACGCCGGGCGGCGCAAACAACGCAGGGCCGCTTAGCCTCTAGTCCTTGTCCTTAAGAGTCTCGCCGCGCGGCGTGGTCACCTTGACCATCAGCCCGTACAGGCTGCCGTCCTTCATCGGATGCAGGGTGATGGCCATCTTGTCGCCGACCTTGGCCCAAGGACCGCCCGCTGATGATCCTCGACGTCGGCAGCGGCTACGGCGACATGCTGCGCCGGGTCAGGCGCTGGACAGCGGCGCGCGGTCTAGAGGTCAAACTGACCGGCCTCGACCGCAACCCGTGGTCGGAGCGCTCTGCCGAGCGGGTGCTCGGTTCATCCGACATCGCCTTCGTCACCCAGGACCTGTTCGACTACCGAGACGGCGCCGACGTGGCCATCTCGTCCCTGTTCGCCCACCATCTGACCGACACCGAACTGATCCGCTTCGTGGAATGGCAGGAGGCTAACGCCCGGGTCGGCTGGTTCATCAACGACCTGCGCCGCCACCCGTTCAGCTACTACGGCTTCGCCCTGCTCTCGCGTCTTATGCTCTGGCACCGTTTCGTGCGCCACGATGGGCCGGTATCGATCAGCCGCGCTTTCAGCCGCGAGGACTGGGGTAAGCTCCTGGCCACGGCCGGGGCCAAGGCCGCCCGCATCGAGCCCTGGTTCCCGTTCCGCCTGTGCGTGTCGCGGGTGCGCGGATGAGCGGCGTCGTCGTCATCGGCGGCGGGCCTGCGGGCGCGGCGAGCGCGATCCTGCTGGCGCGTGCCGGGCGAGCGGTGACCCTGCTGGAGCGCGAGAGCGGCCCTCACGACAAGGTCTGCGGCGAATTCATCAGTCATGAAGCGGCCGCTTATCTCGCGGCGCTCGGTGTCGATCTTTCCGCCCTCGGCGCCGTACCGATCCGCCATACGCGGCTGGCCGGCCGCCACGGCGAGACCCGTATCGCTCTGCCTTTTGCCGCCAGCAGCCTATCGCGGCGGCGGCTGGACGAAGCACTCCTGCAACTAGCCGCCGATGCGGGCGTGGAGGTCCGACTGGGCATCCGGGCCCGGCGCATGGCCCGCGACGGGGACGGCTGGCGTATCGGCGTCGACGACGGCGCCCTGCACGCGTCCAGCGTGTTCCTGGCGGTGGGCAAGCACGATCTCAAGGGCTGGAAGCGGCCGCCCGGCCTACAAAGCGATCTGGTCGGCTTCAAAATGCACCTGCGCCTGGCGCCCGCCGAAGCTGCCGCGCTCGACCGCCATGTGGAGTTGATCCTGTTCCCCGGCGGCTACGCCGGGCTGGAGCCAATCGAGGACGGCTTGGCCAATCTGTGTTTGCTGGTCCGCCGCTCAGCCCTTCCCAAGGGCGAGGTTTGGCCCGAGCTGTTGGCGCTGATACGGACCGCCTGCCCCTTGCTGGATCGGCGCCTCGAAGGCGCCCAGCCGCTCTGGCCCAAACCCCTGGCGATCACCGCGATCCCCTACGGCCACGTTCAAAAGTCCGCCAACGGCGTCTGGCGCCTCGGAGACCAGGCGGCGGTGATCCCGTCGTTCGCCGGCGACGGCATGGCCATCGCCCTACACAGCGCCCACGTCGCGGCGGCGGCTTATCTGGAAGGCGGCACGGCGGAAACCTATCAACGACGGATGGCGCGCGATCTGGGGCTTCAGGTGCTCGGCGCGACCCTGCTGTCCCAGGCCCTGGTGCGCCCTTGGGGCCAGGCCGCCCTGACCTCGCTCGCACGGCTGCAGCCGCGGCTGATGACCGCCGCGGCCGCGCGCACGCGCATTTCGGAAAAGGCCCTGGAGCGGACCTTGCCGCAGCCTAGAGGGCTATCGTTTCAATCTCGCCCCTGACCATCTGGGAATACTCTTCCATGAGGTCCAGGGTGATGTTGCCGGGCTTGAAGCGGTGCTCGGCGATCTCCGACACCGGGGTCACCTCCGCCGCGCTGCCGGTCAGGAACACCTCGTTGAAGGTCGACAGCTCATCCGGATGGATGTGCCGCTCGATCACTTCCACACCCTTGCGCTTGGCCAGGGCGATCACCGACTGACGGGTCAGGCCGTTCAGGAAGCAGTCCGGCGTCGGGGTATGGATCGCACCGTCGCGCACCAGGAAGATGTTGGCGCCCGTGGACTCGGCGACATAGCCGCGCCAGTCGAGCATCAAAGCGTCGGCATAGCCGTCCTTCTCCGCGGCGTGCTTGGAGATGGTGCAGATCATGTACAGGCCCGCCGCCTTGCTCTCGGTCGGGGCGGTGAACGGCGCCGGACGGCTGTACTTGGCGCGGGTCAGGCGGATGCCCTTGGCGCGCTCTTCCGGCTTGAAGTAGCTCGGCCAGTCCCATGCGGCCACGGCCACATGGATCTTGGTCAGCTGGGCGGCCACGCCGATCTGCTCGGGTCCGCGCCAGGCGATCGGGCGCAGATAGCAGTCCGACAGCCCCATCTTCGCGGCGGTTTCCTTGCAGGCGCGGTTGAGTTCCTCCACGCTGTAGGGAACCTCGAAGTCGAGGATGTTGGCGGAGCGGTGAAGACGCTCGGAATGTTCCTGGAGCCTGTAGATCTCACCATTGTACATGCGCGCGCCCTCGAACACCGCCGAGGCATAGTGAAGAGCGTGCGTCAGTACGTGCACCTTCGCCTCGCGCCAGGGTACAAATTCCCCGTCCAGCCAGATCCAGCCGTCGCGATCGTCGTAGGGCACTAGTGACATCGTGAAATACTCCTTCCGTCCGGACCTTAGACCCCCGACAAAGGGCATCGTCAACCGCCGCAAAGTCATAGGACAATGACCACCGATACCCGCCTGATCCTGCGTGAAGAGGAGCTGGACGCTTCAGTGGAACTGTTCGTCCTGGCCGAGGCCGCGCTGTGGTCGACGGCCGAGGCGGCTCTGCAAGGCCATCCCTCCGGGCTTGGACGCGGACACTACCGCGCCGCCCTGCTGCTCAAGCGCCGGCCCGGCATCGGCGTGCAGGAACTGGCGCAACTCACGGGCCTTTCCAAGCAGGGCGCCAGCCGCGTGCTCACCGACCTGGAACAGGCCGGCTATGTCGAGAAGGCCGCCGGCAAGGCCGACGGACGCCGCAAACCCGCCCAGCTGACCGCCGACGGCCGTCTGTTCGAGGCCCGCGTGTCGGAGCGCCTGCGCGCGCACTTGGCCCTCGCTTATCGCTCTGGTGGGCTGGAATCGGTGGCGGGCGCCCGGCGCATCCTGGCCGCTGTCGCCGGCTCGCGCCTGCAGGTCGGGACCGGCGGAGACGCCGAGTGAGCGAGCGCCATCTCCTGATCGTCGACGACGACGACCGCATCCGCGGCCTGCTCAAGGAATACCTGGCCCGCGCCGGCTTCCGCGTGACCAGCGCCCCGGACGCGGCGGGCGCCCGGCGCATGCTCAACGCCCTGGATTTCGACCTGATGATCCTCGACGTCATGATGCCGGGCGAGGACGGCCTCAGCCTGACCCGCTCGATCCGCGCCGAGGACGGCCCCAAGGCCCACACCCCGATCCTCATGCTGACCGCGCGCGGCCTGGCCGAAGACCGCATCGAGGGCCTGACCAGCGGCGTCGACGACTATCTGCCCAAGCCGTTCGATCCGCAGGAACTGCTCCTGCGCATCGAGGCCATCCTGCGCCGCACCGGCGGGCGCAAGGCGCGGGTCGCCGAGCGCCTCTCCCTCGGCCGCTGCGCGCTCGATCTCGGCCGCGGCGAACTGCTGCGCGACGAGGCGCCCGTGCGCCTGACCGAGGCCGAATCCAACCTGCTGCGCCGCCTGGCCCAGACCCCCCACGTCGCCGTCGATCGCATGGAGCTGGCCCAGGGCGCCGGGCCGATTCCCGAGGTCATCGACGGGGCCGGGCGCGCGGTGGACATCCATGTCACCCGCCTGCGCCGCAAGATCGAAGCCGATCCCAAGAACCCGCGATACCTGCAGACGGTGCGAGGCGTCGGCTATATGCTGGCTCCCGATGAGACTTAGCCGCGCTTACCGCAGGCTGTTTCCGCGCTTTCTCAAGCGCCGGCTGCCGACCACGCTGTTCGGCCGTTCCCTCTTGATCATCATCCTGCCCATCGCGGTGATGCAGATCGCGGTCACCTACGTATTCTTCGACGCCAACTGGCAGACCGTGACCAGCCGCCTGTCCGAGGGCCTGGCCGGCGACGTCGCTTGGGCGGTGGACAGTTACAAGCAGGATTCCAGCCCCGTCTCCCTCGCCCGCATCGCCGACCGGGCGGAGCGCTCGCTCGACCTGTCGATCGTCCTGCAGCCGGGACGCGACGCCCTGCCTGAGCGTACCCGGTTCAACTATTTCGAGGCCATCGATCGATCCCTCAACCAGGCTCTGTCGGACCGGCTGAACGACCCCTACTGGTTCGACACCACCCGCTACCCCGCCTACGTCGATATCCGGGTGAAGGTGAAGCAGGGCGTCCTGCGCATCATCGCCCCGCGCGACCGCGCCTTCGCCACCCAGGGCCATATCTTCGTCATGTGGGTGGCCGGGGCGACCTTGGTGCTCACCACCGTGGCGGTGCTGTTCATCCGCAACCAAGTGCGGGCCATCGAGCGCCTGGCCGAGGCGGCCGAGGCCTTCGGGCGCGGCGGCGACGCCGACTTCAAGCCGCACGGCGCCCGCGAGGTGCGCCAAGCCGCCCAGGCCTTCCTCGACATGAAGGAGCGCCTGCAGCGCCATATCGAACAGCGCACCGCCCTGCTCGCCTCCGTCAGCCACGATCTGCGCACGCCGCTCACCCGCCTGAAGCTCGAGCTGGCCCTGGCCGAGCCCAGTCCAAGGCTGGAGGAGATGAAGCTCGATTTGGCCGAGATGGAGCACATGATCGACGAATACCTCGCCTTCGCCCGCGGCCAGGGCGGCGAGAGCGTCGAGACCGTACGGGTGCTCAGCCTGATCGAGGAGGTGTCGGAGGGCGCCAAGCGCGCGGGGGCCCAGGTCAGCGTCGATGTCGACCCCGCCCTGACCACCGCTGTCCGTCCCAACGCCTTCAAGCGGGCCATCTCCAACCTGGTGATGAACGCCGCCGTGCATGGCGAGCGGGTCGAAGTCGCCGCCCGTGCAGGCCCTTCGGGCGGCGTCGAGATCATGGTCGACGACAACGGCCCCGGCATTCCCGCCGAACGCTACGAGGAAGCCTTCCGCCCGTTCAGCCGGCTCGATGAAGCGCGCAACCAGAACGAAAAGGGCGTTGGCCTCGGCCTCGCCATCGCCCGCGACATGGCCCGCGGCCATGGCGGCGACGTGACCCTGGATCGCAGTCCGCTCGGCGGCCTGCGCGCGGTCGTGAGGCTGCCGGGATGAAGCACGCCGTCGTCTTGCTCGCGGCGCTGGGGATCCTGTCGGCTTGCAAACGCCCGGCGCCCGAACCCACGACGCCGGTCGATGCGCCCACCAGCGCGCCAGTGTCCGATTATCCGCTGGTCGAGCCCCGGGAGCCCGGACCCCCCGGCGGCCTGCCCGACGATCGCACCCCGCTCTCCGAAGCGCCTTTCACGCCCACCAGCGCCCAGGGCGCCGCTGACGTGATGCAGGTCTATTACGCCCAGATCGGCCAACACGAATACGCCAAGGCCTGGGCGCTCTGGAGCCAGGGCTCGCCCGCCCGCGCGGCCAGCGGCGAGGCCTTCACGGCAAGCTTCGGCGCCTATCTGCAGTACAACGCCCACGTCGGATCGCCCGGCGCCATCGAAGGCGCGGCCGGTTCGCTGTTCATCGAAGTGCCCATCCAGGTCTACGGACGTCTGAAGACCGGCCAGGAACTGCACCAGCTGGGCAAGGCGACCCTGCGCCGTTCCAATGACGTGCCGGGGGCCACGCCCGAACAGAGGCTGTGGCGCATCGACCGGATCGAGCTGACGACTGTCCCTTAGGCCTTGGGCTTCAGATACAGCTTGGAGCCCTCGAAGCGGAAAGACTGCAGGCGGCTGAAGAACGTCATCCCCAGCAGCGAACTGCTCATCGCGGCCTTATTCACCTGCATCGGCACTTCGGTCAGGGCGATCGACCCCACTTGAAACCTCGCCGCCGTATAGGATGCGCCGAAACCGACGCCGTTGGCAGTCTGCACCTGATGGTTGAAGGCCAGCGCTGAAAGGTCCGCCCCCACGCGCTGGGCGTCGGCCGGGCTGAGCACGATCTCGCTGGCGCCGGTGTCCACCAGGAAGCGCACCGGCTTGCCGTTCACATTGCCGGTGACGTAGTAGCCGCCACCGGCGTCCTGGCTGACAACCATCTCCTTGCCAGGCGCGGCCACGGGATAGCTCGGCATGATCTCAGACCGGATGCGCAGGGCGGCCCCGCCGATCTCGCCGCGGAAGCTGTAGAGCAGCACGCCCACCAGCACGATCACGGTCCAGATGGCGATATCCCGGAGCAGCTGCTTGGCCTTCAGCTGACGCGACATCAATCCGGCCAACACCAGCGCCACCATCAGCACGCCGCGCGAAACGTCCGCCCAGTCCGCGCCCGTCGTGACCCGCCCGGGGAACAGGTAGGTCAGCCCATAGAGGCCCGCGCAGAACACCGCGACCGCCAGCAGCCACAGGCCGATGTGCAGGCCCCGGCGCGAAGGCTTGGGCGTTGGGGGCGGAGGCGGCAGGCGGCTCCAGGGGCCGTCGGGGCTGGTCATGACCAGACTCATATAGGGCCGCCTTTGCCGCTGCCAATCCATGCGCGATTACATACATTGGAGATACATTGTATGGATACCAGATCATGGACGCCATCCACGCCCCTCTCAATCCCGTCTGGGCCGGCATCCATTGCCGCTGTCCGCGCTGCGGCGAGGGAAAGCTGTTCGCCGGTTTCCTGACTCTGGCGAAGGCGTGCAGCCGCTGCGGCCTCGACTACAACTTCGCCGACCCGGCCGACGGCCCGGCCTTTTTCGTCATGAGCGGCGTGGGCATAGTGGTGATCGCCTGGTTCGCCTGGCTGGAGGTCGCGGTGCATCCGCCGGTGTGGGTGCACTTCGCCACCACCTTCCCGATGCTGATCGGCGGCTGCCTGATCGCCCTGCGTCCGGTGAAGGCGTGGCTGGTGGCGTCGCAGTACGTCAACAAGGCCGAAGAAGGCCGCTTCGAGAGCATCGGCAAGCACGGTGAAGGCGGCTTCGCCTTCGACCGGCGTAAGGCCAGCGGCGACTAGCCCGCCAGTTCTTTCGAACGCTTGATGCAGGCGGCCACGGCCTGCTCCAGCAGCGGGCCAAGCCCCCCCTGCCCCATCAGCACCTCGAGCGCCGCCTGGGTGGTGCCGCCGGGCGAGGTGACCTGCTTGCGCAGTTCGGCGGGATCGTCGCCCGACTCGTGCAGGAGGGCCGCCGATCCAGCGATGGTGGCGCGCGCCAAAGCCTTCGACGCCTCCGGCGTGAGGCCGGCGCTCACGCCCGCCGCCTCCAGCGCCTCGACGAAAGCATAGAGGTAGGCCGGAGCGGAACCCGAAACGCCGGTCGCCGCGTGCATCAGCGCCTCCTCGTCCAGATCGACCACCGTCGCGATCGGCGCGAACAGGACATGAGCGCGGGCGCGGGCATGAGCGTCGGCGGCATAGATCGAAGCCGTGCCCTTGGCGATGGAAACCGCGGTGGTGGGCATGATGCGGGCCACGCTGCGGCCACCGAATTCTCGCGCGATGTCGGCGGCGGATACGCCGGCGACGATGGACACGATCACGGCGTCCTCGGCCAGGTGCGGCGCGTAGAACGCGGCCGCGGCCTTCCACATCTGCGGCTTGACGGCCAGAAGCACCGTGCGTGCTCGGCTGTAGTAGAGGTCGGGCGGATTCAGCAGCACGTCCGAAGCGACCAGGGCCTCGGACGGGTTGGGCTCGACCGCGATCAGGTCGACCTCGGGAAACGCCTCGGTGCGGATCCAGCCCTCGATCAGGGCCCCGCCCATGCGGCCGGCGCCGAGCAGGAGGATCGGGGTGACTTCGTTCATAGGGCTCAGGCCGAGCCGATGGTCTCGAACATGCAGGCCGAGATGGCTTCCTCGGGCGACTTGCCGCCGTTCAGCAGGAAGTCGAACGCCGGATAGAAGCGGTCAGCCGCCTCCACCGCCGCGTCGATCATCGAGGCGGCCTGGGCCAGGGTCGGGCGCTCGCCCGTGGGCAGGGCCATGGCGTGGCGGAACACCACCTCGCCGTCGTCGGTCCAGACTTCGAAGTGGCCGAGCCAGACGCGCTGGTTGATGATCGACAGCATGGTGTGCGCCGCGGTCCGGCGGGGCTTCTTGGCGCGGATGTCCAGCGACAGGCACAGTTGCAGGCAGTCGGCCTCGGGCCGCCAGGCGAACCACAGCTCATAGTCCTTCCAGTCGCCGGCCAGGGTGAAGGCCAAGTCGCCGTCCTCGGTCCGGTCGAACGTCAGGTTCTCCGCCGACAGGACGTGCTCGATCACATCGAGCGGGTCCATGGCGAAGTCGACGTCGTCTTCTTCCGGTTGAGGCGTGTCCATACTTGGCCGTTCCTGATAGGGGCCGTCCGCGACCTTTCTGGGGAGGCAGGGCGCGGAAGGGAATCAGAGACGCAATTACGAGGGTAGTCCGCTTCTGGCCCGGCGTCTCAGCCGTCGGCGGCGGCGGCTTTCTTGGCCTTAGCGGCAGGTTTGGCCGCCGCCGGAGCGGGCGTGGAAGCCTTCGCGGTCAAGGCCGCGACCGCCTCACGCAAGGCGGCGACCTCGGCCTTGAGGGCCTCGTGCTCATCCTTGCGCACCAGGTCGAACTCGGCCGCGATCTTGTCGGCTTGGGCGCGCATGGCGGCCTTGGCTTCTTCGCCGGCGGCCTGGGCGATGCCCATGGCGGCGGTGGTCAGCTTGGCGAATTCGTCCAGGAAAGGGTTCTGCGTCTGCATAGTGGTGGTCCGTTACAGGGGCTTGCCCCTCCTTCTATATGGGAAACGCGACGCGAAAGCGAAGGGCTGCGTTGCAGCGCATCAATCGGCAAAAAAGCGCGCGCCATCCGCGACGGTCCTGCTACATCTTGCGCAGTCCCCTCGCTCGCCCTGTTTCGAGAGCCCGCAGTGATCTTTCCCGAATTCGATCCCGTCCTGCTCCATCTCGGCCCGATCGCGATCCGCTGGTACGCGCTGGCCTATGTCGCGGGCATCCTGCTCGGCTGGCGCTACGGCGTCGCCCTGGTGCGCGATCAGAAGCTGTGGCTGGGCTCGCGCCCGACCATGACGCCGCTGCAGATCGACGATCTGGTCCTGTGGATCACCCTGGGCGTGATCCTCGGCGGGCGGATTGGCTACGTCCTGTTCTACGACTTCAGCAGCATGATGGCCGACCCGATCGAGATCATCCGGGTCTGGCACGGCGGCATGTCGTTCCACGGCGGCCTTCTGGGCGTGACCGTCGCCCTGCTCTGTTTCGCCAAGTTCAACAAGCTCAACGCCTTCCGCGTCGCCGACGTGGTGGCGCCCGCCGTGCCCATCGGCCTGTTCTTCGGCCGCATCGCCAACTTCATCAACGGCGAGCTGTGGGGCCGCCCCACCAACCTGCCGTGGGGCATGGTGTTCTGCAACAAGCGCATCGCCTCGATGAACAGCGGCGACTGCCCCGCCGGCCTTTTGACCCGCCATCCCAGCCAGCTCTATGAAGCCGCGCTGGAAGGCCTGGTCCTGTTCTTGCTGCTGCGCTGGGCCACCCACAAGGCCAAGTGGCTGCCGCGTCAGGGGGCCATCACCGGCCTGTTCCTGGCCGGCTACGCCCTGGCCCGGATCAGTCTTGAGAACGTGCGCCAGCCGGACGCCCAGCTGCCCGACTTCCCGCTCGGCCTGACCATGGGCATGATGCTGTCGATCCCGATGTTCCTGATCGGCGCCTTCCTGATCTGGCGCGGGCTGACCAAGCCGCCGGCGCCCCCCGAAGTCGAAGAGCCCGCCACCACCGGATGAGCCTGGAGCAGCGGCTCAAGGCGCAGATCGCGGTCGATGGGCCCCTAACCGTCGCCCAGTACATGACCGCCTGCCTGCACGACCCGCAGGACGGCTACTACGCCACCCGCCCGCGCCTCGGCCGCGAAGGCGACTTCATCACCGCCCCCCTGGCCTCGCAGATGTTCGGCGAGTTGCTGGGCCTGTGGGCGGTTGAGACCTGGATGCGCCTGGGCGAGCCCGGCGCCTTCATTCTCGCGGAGGCCGGACCCGGCGACGGGACCCTAATGTCCGACATCCTGCGCGCGGCCCGGCTGGCGCCCGGCTTCCTGGCGGCGGCGCGGCTGCATCTGATCGAGACCAGCGCGCCCCTGATCGAAGCCCAACGCCAACGGCTGACCGACGCAGCCCTGCAACCACTTTGGGTCGACAGTATCGCCGCCCTGCCCGCCGACGCGCCCCTGATCCTGCTGTCCAACGAACTGCTCGACTGCCTCCCTGCGCGCCAGTTCGTGCGCACCGAGCGCGGTTGGGCCGAGCGCATGGTCGGGCTCGACGATCAGGGCGCTCTGGCCTTCGGTCTCGCCTCGCGGCCTCTGGATCGGGTCATGCCCGACGCCACGCCGGGCGCGGTGCTCGAATTGTCCGCCGCCCAGCAAGCCTTCGGCTCGGAACTGGGCGCGATCCTGGCCCGCCAGGGCGGCGCGGCCCTGCTGATCGACTATGGCCGCGACGCGCCGGGAACAGGCGACACCCTCCAGGCCCTGCAGGGCCACCGCAAGCTCTCGCCCCTCGACAGTCCCGGCGCGGCCGACCTGACCATCCATGCCGATTTCCCCGCCGTGGCGGCCGCCGCCATCGCCGCCGGGGCCCAGGCCGCCCCGATCCAGACCCAGGGCCAGTTCCTGCGCCGCCTTGGCATCATCGAGCGCGCCCAGGCCCTGGCGCGCGCCCACCCCGACCGCGCCGACGCCCTGCAAAGACAGCTTGCGCGCCTGACTGGCGACGATCAGATGGGGACCCTGTTCAAGGCCCTGGCGCTGCACGCGCCGGGCTTGGTCCCGCCCGGTTTCGAAAGCGCGTGATGCCGCCTGTCCCGACTCTGCAGTCGCCGCTTCTGAGCAAACTGGCCGGCGTGCGCCACGCCTTCTTCACCCGCAACGGCGGCGTCTCCCAGGGCGTCTACGGCAGTCTCAATGTCGGCGTCGGCTCCAAGGACGATCCAGCCGCCGTGCAGGAGAACCGCGCCCGCGCCGCCGCCGCGCTCGGCGTGCAAACCGACGCTCTCCTCACCTGCTACCAGATCCACTCCACCATCGCCGTCGGCGCCGACGCGCCCTTCCCCGAGCGGCCCCAGGCCGACGGTGTGGTCACCGGGACGCCCGACCTGGCCTGCGGCGCCCTCTCCGCCGACTGCGCCCCGATCCTTTTCGCCGACCCCGAGGCCCGCGTCGTCGCCGCCTGCCATGCCGGCTGGAAAGGCGCGCTCGGCGGCATCGTCGAATCGACCGTGGCGCAGATGCAGGTCCAGGGCGCCCGGCGCGAGCGGATCGTAGCCGCTGTCGGCCCCTGCATCTCGCAAGCCTCCTATGAAGTCGGCGAGGAGTTCCGCGACCGCTTCGTCGGCGAATCGGCCGGCGCCGACCGCTTCTTCGTTCCCGGTCGTCCCGGCAAACATCAGTTCGACCTGCCCGGCTTCGTCCTGTCCCGCATCGCCGAGTCCGGCATCGTCCAATCGGAATGGATCGGCCGCGACACCTGCGCCGAAGAAGCGCTGTTCTTCTCCAACCGCCGCGTGGTCCTGCGCGGTGAAGCGGACTACGGGCGCCTGCTTTCGGCGATCCTACTCACAAGATGATGCGGCAAAGCTCTTGCCGCGGGCGCCTGCCCTGATAGAAGCCGTCGCAAACGTCACGGGGTCCCGATGAAGCTTCTCGCCGGCAATTCCAACCGTACGTTGGCCACCGCGATCGCGGACTATCTCGACAACCCGCTAACCGTGGCTCAGGTGCGCCGGTTCGCCGACAACGAGGTGTTCGTCGCCATCGAGGAGAACGTGCGCGGCGAGGATGTGTTCGTCATCCAGTCGACCTCGTTCCCGGCCAACGACAACCTGATGGAACTGCTGATCTGCATCGACGCCCTGGCCCGCGCCTCGGCCAAGCGGATCACGGCGGTTCTGCCCTACTTCGGTTACGCCCGGCAGGACCGCAAAACCGGCGGCCGCACCCCGATCTCGGCCAAGCTGGTGGCCAACCTGATCACCCGCGCCGGCGCCGACCGCGTCCTGACCATGGACCTGCACGCCGGCCAGATTCAGGGCTTCTTCGACATCCCCACCGACAATCTCCTTGCCACCCCGGTGCTGGCCGACGACATCCGGGTGCATTACTCCGACCACGAGAGCCTGATGATCGTCTCGCCCGACGTCGGCGGCGTCGTCCGCGCCCGCGCCCTGGCCAAACGACTCAACGCCGACCTCGCCATCGTCGACAAGCGCCGCTCGGGTCCGGGCGAGAGCGAAGTGATGAACATCATTGGCGACATCCGCGGCCGCCACTGCATCTTGTTCGACGACATCGTCGACTCGGCCGGCACGCTCTGCAACGCCGCCAAGGCCCTGATCGACCAGGGCGCCTCGGAGGTCTCCGCCTACGTCACCCACGGGGTGCTGTCGGGCGCCGCCTGCGACCGCGTCGCCAAGTCGGTGCTCAAGGAACTGGTGATCACCGACTCCATCGAGGCGCCGCAGCCGGTCAGCGGCTGCAAGAAAGTGCGCGAGGTCTCCATCGCCCCCCTGATGGGCGAGGCCATCCGCCGGATCGCCAACGAAGAGTCCGTCTCCAAGCTGTTCGACTGAGTTGGCTGTGCGGGTCGCGATCCTCGAAACGGGTTCGCCTCCAACCGATCTGGCCGCGCGCTTCGGCTCCTATCCCCAGATGTTCGAGCATCTGCTGGCCGCCGACGGCCTGACCTTCCACGCCTATGACGTGACCGCCGGCGAATGGCCCGCGCCCGGTGCCTTCGACGCCCTGCTGATCACGGGCTCGGCCGCCGGAGCCTACGATCCCCTGCCCTGGATCGAACCGCTCAAGGCCTTCCTCAACCAGTCGAAATCGAAGCCGATGGTTGGCGTCTGCTTCGGCCACCAGATCATGGCCGAGGCCTTCGGCGGCCATGTCGAGAAATCGTCCAAAGGCTGGGGCGTCGGCCTGAATCGCTACACCGTGATTGAGCACGAGCCCTGGATGGACGCGGCGAGCGAGTTCGCCATCCCCGCGTCGCACCAGGATCAGGTGACCGTCCCGCCACCGAACGCCCGCGTCATCGCCGCCAGCGACTTCACGCCCTACGCCGCCCTCGCCTACTCAGGCCAGCCGTCGATCTCGTTCCAAGGCCATCCGGAGTTCGCGCCCGCCTACGCCGAATCCCTGATCCAGAACCGGCGCGGGACGCGCTACACCGACGCCCAGGCCGACAAGGCCGTCGCCAGTTTGGAACGGCCCAACGACAGGGCCCGGGTCGGACAGTGGATCGTGAACTTCCTGAAAGGCCCTAAGGCCACTTCACCACAGGCGGCATCGAGCTGAGGATCGACTCCACGTTCCCGCCCGTCTTCAACCCAAACATCGTCCCGCGGTCGTAGAGCAGGTTGAATTCCACATACCGCCCGCGCCGCACCAACTGCTCCTCGCGCTCGGCGTCGGTCCACGGCTCGGGCGCCCGCCCGGCGATGATCCCCGGATAGACTCCAAGAAACGCCTCGCCGACATCGCGGGTGAAGGCGAAGTCCTTCTCGAAGTCGCCCGAGTCGTGCCGGTCGTAGAAAATTCCGCCGACACCGCGCGGCTCGTTGCGGTGCGGGAGGAAGAAGTACTCGTCGCACCAGGCCTTGTACTTGGCGTGCCAAGCCGGATCGTGGACGTCGCAGGCAGCCTTCATGGCGGCGTGGAAGGCCACAGCGTCGGGGAAGCTCTCGTCGCGCTGGTAGTCCAGCAGGGGCGTCAGGTCGCCGCCGCCGCCGAACCAGCCCTGGGTGGTGCAGATGTAGCGGGTGTTCATATGCACCGCCGGCACGCGGGGCGAGCGCATGTGTGCGATCAGGCTGATGCCGGTGGCGAAAAATCGCGGGTCTTCCTCGGCGCCCGGCATGGTCTTGGCGAACTCCGGCGTGAAGGTGCCGTGCACGGTCGACACATGCACCCCGACCTTCTCGAAGAAGCGCCCGTACATCATGCCCATGACGCCGCCGCCGCCCTCGTCGCGGCTCCACGGCTTGAAGGTGAAGCGGCCAGCCTCGCCCGGATAGAGGTCCGCCGGCGCGTTGTCCTCCAACGCCTCGAAGGCGGTGCAGATGCGGCTGCGCAGGGCCTCGAACCAGGCGCGGGCGCGCGCCTTGCGGTCATCGAGTACAGTTTCGGTCAAAGCGGTCATGGCGGTCTTATAAGGGCTCGCTCGCCGGCCACAAATCGGTCTGACGCAGCGCTTCTCCCAATGCCATGGACGCGGCGGTGATCACGTTGAGCGAGCGCAAACCCGGCGCCAGGGGAATCAGCAGCCGCGCCTGCGCGTAATCGTGCACCGCGTCGGGGACCCCGGCGCTCTCACGGCCGAACAGCAGGGTGTCGCCAGGCTCAAAGGCGAACCGGTGAAACGGCTGCGCCCCGCGCGTGGTGAAGAGAATCAGCCGGCCCTCCAGCCGCGCCGGATCGGTGATGAAAGCGTCCCAGCTCGGCTGCAGCATCAGGTGCGACGGATCGCCGTAGTCTAGGGCCGCCCGCTTCAGCGTTTTGTCGGTCAAAGGAAAGGCGCAGGGCTCGATGACCTCCAACGGAACAGCCACACAGGCGGTCAATCGGATGGCTGCACCGAGGTTTTGCGGAATGTCCGGTTGAAAAAGGGCTAAACGCATTCTAAGCGGTCCCTCCATAGGCGCTGGGGTAGCGTTCGCACTTGCGAGATTGTTTGCGGCGAGACCGCTCTCGCGGCATACACCCCTGGCGACTTGTCTCAGTTCGCCCTCCCCGGCGGCAAGCTTTGAATCAAAGGTGATCTAAGGTGGCGAACACCGTCCTGGACACGACCCCGCATGAAGCCGGGCACGGCGATCCCAGCCGTCGCGACTTCATCCACATCGCCGCCGCCGCCGGCGCGGTGGGCGCTCTCGGCGCCGCCGTGTGGCCGCTGGTCGATCAGATGAACCCTTCGGGCGACGTGCTCGCCCTGGCCTCCATCGAGTTCGACCTCTCCAAGGTCATGGAAGGCCAGCAGGTCGTGGTCAAATGGCAGGGCAAGCCGGTGTTCGTGCGCTACCGCACGGCCAAGGAAATCGCCGAAGCGGTCAAGGACGACAACGCCTCGCTGAAGGACCCCGCCACCGACGCCAGCCGCCACAAGGACGGCAAGGCGCAGTGGCTGATCCTGGTCGGCGTCTGCACCCACCTGGGCTGCGTGCCCAACTTCGGCGGCGGTTCCTTCGGCGGGTGGCTTTGCCCCTGCCACGGTTCGATCTACGACACCTCGGGCCGCATCCGTTCCGGCCCCGCGCCGCGCAACCTCGATCTGCCTGAATACGCCTTCCTTTCCGACACCAAGGTCAAGATCGGCTGATCATGAGCGGACAACACTCCACCTACGAGCCGAAGACCGGCTTCACCCGCTGGCTGGATTCGCGCCTGCCGATCATCCGCCTCGGCTGGGACAGCTTCATCGACTTCCCGACCCCCAAGAACCTCAACTACTGGTGGACCTTCGGCGGCGTCCTGGCCATGTGCCTGGGCATCCAGATCGCCACCGGCGTGGTGCTGGCCATGCACTACACCCCCGACGCGGGCCTCGCCTTCAACAGCGTCGAGCACATCATGCGCGACGTGAACCACGGTTGGATGATCCGTTACATCCACGCCACCGGCGCCTCGATGTTCTTCCTGGCGGTCTACATCCACATGCTGCGCGGCGTGTACTACGGCTCGCACAAGGCGCCCCGCGAGATCCTCTGGATCCTGGGCTGCGTGATCTACCTGCTTATGATGGCGACCGGCTTCATGGGCTACGTCCTGCCCTGGGGTCAGATGTCCTATTACGGCGCTGTAGTGATCACCAACCTGTTCGGCGCCTTCCCCATCATCGGCAAGGGCGTCACCACTTGGCTGTGGGGCGGGTTCGCGGTCGATAATCCCACGCTGAACCGCTTCTTCTCCCTGCACTACCTGCTGCCGTTCATGATCGCCGGCGTGGTGGTGCTGCACATCTGGGCGCTGCACGTGCCGGGCAACAACAACCCGACCGGCGTCAATGTGAAGAGCAAGGAAGATACGATCCCCTTCCACCCGTACTATACGGTGAAGGACGGCTTCGCGATGGTCTGCTTCCTGATCCTGTTCGCGGTGTTCGTGTTCTTCATGCCGGACGCGCTCGGCCACGCAGACAACTACGTCCCGGCCAACCCGCTGCAGACCCCCGCGCACATCGTGCCCGAATGGTACTTCCTGCCGTTCTACGCGATCCTGCGAGCCGTCCCCGACAAGCTGACGGGCGTGTTGGCCATGTTCGGCGCCGTCGGCGTGCTGTTCGCCCTGCCCTGGATCGACCATTCCAAGGTCCGCTCGATGCGCTACCGCCCAGCCGCCAAGCTGTTCTTCATCATCTTCGTGCTGGTCTGCGTCGGCCTCGGCTTCTGCGGCGCCAACCCGCCCGACAAGCCCCTGTTCGGCGACGGCGGCATCGGCTTCACGCTCGGCGACGCCAACCTCAACAGCTTCGTCTGGCTGTCGCGCTTCCTGACCGCCTACTACTTCGCGTTCTTCGGGATCCTGTTCGTGCTCGGCTTCGTCGAGAAGCCGCTGCCGGTGCCGGACTCGATCTCGACCCCCGCGCTTTCCGAAAAGAAAGGTTGAGCTCGATGCTGCGCAAAACCACCGTACTCGCAGCGTTTGGGTTCGCCCTGGCCCTCGTGGGCGTCGCCGCGCCGGCTTCGGCCGCCACCACCGAGCGGGAGCCCAAGGAAGCCAGCTGGAGCTTCGAAGGACCGTTCGGCAAGTTCGATCAGGCCCAGCTGCAACGCGGCTACAAGGTCTATCACGACGTCTGCGGCACCTGCCACGGCATGAACCTGCTGTCCTACCGCAACCTCGCGGACAAGGGCGGCCCGTTCTACAGCGAGAAATACCCCAACCCGAACGACAGCCCGTTCGCCAAGGCCATCGCCAAGGACTTCCAGGTTGCGGACATCGACTCCGAGACCGGCGACGCCATCCAGCGTCCGGCCACCACCTCTGACCACTTCCGCCAGCCCTTCCCCAACGAAGCGGCGGCCCGCGCGGCCAACGGCGGCGCCGCGCCGCCTGACCTGTCGCTGATGGCCAAGGCCCGCGAAGGCGGCCCGCGCTACATCTATTCGCTGCTGTCCGGCTTCGTCGATCCGCCCGCCGGCCTGACCGTGACCCCGGGCAAGTACTACAACCCCTACTACCAGGGCGATCTGTCGGGCTTCTGGACCGGAGCCAAGGACAAGGTGCCGGTAGGCGGCCTGATCGGCATGCCTCCGCCCCTGCACGACGACGCGGTAACCTTCGACGACGGCACCAAGGCCACCATCGACCAACAGGCCAAGGACGTGTCGGCCTTCCTCGCCTGGGCGGCCGAACCGCACCAGGAAGAGCGCAAGAAGACCGGCTTCGCGGTGCTGATCTATCTGGCGATCTTCGCCGGCCTGCTCTACGCCAGCTATCGCCGGGTGTGGCGCAACATCGCTCACTAGGCTTCACGCCGGGTCGAGCTGAACAATCAAAAGGCTCGCCTCCAGGCGGGCCTTTTCTTTTTGGGGTGACGGATGTCGAACTGGGTTCTGGGCGTGATCGGCGGATCGGGCCTCTATGAGGTCGACGGCCTGACCGACAAGCGCTGGGTCAGCGTCCAGACGCCCTGGGGGCCCCCGTCCGACGAGCTGCTGACCGGAACCCTCAACGGCGTGAAGCTGGTCTTCCTGCCCCGCCACGGCCGCGGCCACCGCCTGTCCCCCACCGACCTCAACTTCCGCGCCAATATTCACGCCCTGAAGTCGCTCGGCTGCACCGACATCCTGTCGGTCTCCGCGGTGGGCTCCCTGCGCGAGGATCTGCATCCCGGCATGTTCGTGGTGGTCAATCAGTTCATCGACCGCACCTTCGCCCGCGAGAAGAGCTTCTTCGGCCCCGGCCTGGTCGCCCATGTGTCCATGGCCCACCCGGTCTGCCCGCGCCTGTCGTCCATGGCCGCCGAGGCTGCCCGCGCGGCCGGGGCACAGGTGGTCGAGGGCGGGACCTATCTGGTCATGGAGGGTCCGCAGTTCTCCACCAAGGCCGAGAGCGAGCTCTACCGCTCCTGGGGCTGCCATGTGATCGGCATGACCAACATGCCCGAGGCCAAGCTCGCCCGCGAAGCCGAGCTGCCCTACGCCTCCGTCGCCATGGTCACCGACTACGATTGCTGGCACGAGGATCACGACCACGTCGACGTGGCTCAGATCATCGCCTGCCTCCTAGCCAACGCCGCCCGCGGCAAGGACCTGATCGGCGCCCTTGCCGGCCAGCTCGGCGGCCCCCGCCCCGCCTCGCCGATCGACACGGCGCTGACCAACGCCCTGATCACCGCTCCCCATGCCCGCGACCAGGCCATGATCGACAAGCTCGCCGTGGTGGCGGGCCGCGCGCTGCGCGGCTAAGCTCGACCCGGACCTTCAGAAAGCCTCCCGATGAACCTGATCCAAGCCATCCGCACCATCCCGGACTACCCCAAGAAGGGGATCATGTTCCGCGACATCACCACCCTTTTGGGCGACGCCGAGGCGTTCCGCCATGCGGTGGACGCCCTGGTCGATCCGTTCCGCAACGAGGGCATCACCAAGGTGGCGGGCATCGAGGCGCGCGGCTTCATCCTCGGCGGCGCCATCGCCTATCACCTGAAGGCCGGCTTCGTGCCCCTGCGCAAGCGCGGCAAGTTGCCGGGCGAGACCTACGCGGTGGAATACGCCCTCGAGTACGGCGTCGACTCCATGGAGATGCACCGCGACGCCCTGATCGAGGGCGAGCGCACCATGCTGATCGACGATCTGATCGCCACCGGCGGCACCGCCATGGCGGCGGTGGATCTGCTGCGCCGGGCGGGGGCCGAGGTGGTCGCCGCGGGCTTCGTCATCGACCTGCCGGAACTGGGCGGGGCGCAGAAGGTAATCGACGCCGGCGTGCCGGTGTCCAGCCTGGTCACTTTCGCCGGACACTGACGAACGGCCCTTTTCTCGGCGCGCGGGCGGGCTATCTTCAATGGGATGCCCCCCGAACCGGACCACACCCCCGCCTGGCGCAACTTTCGACGGATGCAGGACTGCGCCTGCCTGTTCGCCAGCCTGATCTATCTGGGTGCGGCCATCCACGGCTGGCGCGTCCTGCCGGGCCCGACCCAGACCAAGCTGATCTTCCTGGTCGCCGCGCCGATGATCTTCATGGCCCTGGTCGTGCTGGCGCCCCTGGTGATCGTGGGGCTGCGGCGCCAGATCGGCCGCTATGTCTGGATGAGCTTCAACGCCGGCTTCGGCCAGACCCCGGGCTCGGTGATCTCGGGCCTGGGCCTGCTCGCCTTCGCGGCAGGCTTCATCTATCTGCAGATCGCCGGCGTCGCCAAAGGCGGGCGTTACCCGGCCGGGGTATACTCCGGCTACGCGGCGGGCATCGGCATCCTCTACGTCCAGGCGGCGCTGGTGCGCGTGCTGGAGCGCGATCCCGAGATCAGGAAGAAGATAGAGACCTAGAACCTGTCAGGCGAAGTGTGGGCGGTTCGCCGTCCGGACAGGCTCTAAACAAAAATCAGGCTTCGACCTTGCTGGTCGAGGCTTGGTGGAACAGCTGCAGGGTGCGCAGGCGGCTGAGGTGCGCCGGCTCGGCCGCGTAGTCGTCGCGGTCCTGCGAGAAGAAGCCGTGGTCCGCGTCGTACAGGAACAGCGGGATATCCGGGTGAACCCCCGTGATCTTGTCCCAGTGATCTGAGGTGATGTGGCTGTCCTTCTTGCCGAAGTGCAGGATCACCGGAACCTTGGGCATCTCGTCCACCAGACCCGAGATGCCGCCGCCGTAGTAGCAGGACGCCGCGCTCAGGCCCGTGGCGCGGCAGGCCGCCAGCCAGGACACCGTGCCGCCGTAGCAGAAGCCGGTTATGAACACCGGGCCCTTCAGGGCGTCGATACAGGCCTGCACATCGCCCAGGGCGTTGTCCCAGCCATTGGCCTGCATATAGCCGCGGCCCTTCGCGAAGCCCTCGGCGTCGCGCTTGATGTCGAGGCCGGGCTCCTGCCGGTCGAACATCGAGGGGGCCAGCACCTCATAGCCGTCGGCCGCGAAGCCGTCGGACAGATCCTTGATGCCCTGGGTGACGCCGAAGATTTCCTGGATCAACACCAGGCCGCCGCGGCGGACGTCGGTAGGAACCGCGTGATAGGCCTCGAACTCGAAACCGTCGTGCTTGCTCTTCAGCTTCATGGCGTGTGCTCCCGGACCTAGGACGTAAAGCGGAAGTGCATGACGTCGCCGTCCTGCACCACGTATTCCTTGCCTTCCAGCCGCATCTTGCCCGCCTCCTTGGCCCCGTTCTCGCCGTTCAGGCGGACGTACTCGGGGTAGGCGATGGTTTCGGCGCGGATGAAGCCCTTCTCGAAATCGGTGTGGATGACGCCGGCCGATTGCGGCGCGGTCATTCCCACCGAAATGGTCCAGGCGCGCGCTTCCTTGGGGCCGACGGTGAAGTAGGTCTGCAGACCCAGCAGGCTGTAGGCCTCACGGATCAGGCGGTTCAGGCCCGGCTCCTCCAGCCCCAGGGTCTCCAGAAACTCGGCGCGCTCGGCGGCGTCGAGCATGGCCACCTCGCTCTCGATCTGGGCGGAGATGACCACCGACTTGGCGTTGTCGGCGGTGGCGCGCTTGGCCACCGCGTCGGACAGGGCGTTGCCCTTGTCGGCCGCCTCTTCCTCGACGTTGCAGATGTACAGGGTCGGCTTGGAGGTCAGCAACTGCAGCATCTGCCAAGCCTTCTCGTCGTCGGCGTCGACGGTGGCCTTGCGCGCGGGCTTGCCGGCGTTCAGCTGCTCCAGCGCCTTCTTGACCAGGGCCAGGGTCAGAGCCGCTTCCTTGTCGCCGCCCTTGGCCTTCTTCTCCAGAGCCGTGGTGCGCTTCTCCAGGCTCTCCAGATCGGCCAGCATCAGCTCGGTCTCGATGATGTCGAGGTCCGACACCGGATCCACCCGGCCTTCGACGTGGGTGATGTCGTCGTTGATGAAGCAGCGCGAGACATAGGCCACCGCATCGCAGTCGCGGATATTGGCCAGGAACTGATTGCCCAAGCCCTCGCCCTTGGACGCGCCGCGCACCAGGCCGGCGATGTCGACGAAGTTGATCCGCGCGGGGATGATCTCCTTGGAGCCGGCGATCTTGGCCAGAACATCCAGCCGCGGCTCGGGCACCGCCACGTCGCCCACATTGGGCTCGATGGTGCAGAACGGATAGTTGGCCGCCTGGGCCTGCGCCGTCTGGGTCAGGGCGTTGAACAGGGTGGACTTGCCGACGTTGGGCAAGCCGACGATCGCGACCTTGAGCGCCATCAGTTCCTCAGAGTTTCAAGTGGTGCGGTCTTATGGCCAAGGGCGCGGCCAAAGGAAAGGGCTAGCGCGCTCGCGCTATCCCCTCGGCCGCCAGGGACCGCCACTGGCTGGCTTCCTTGCGGAAGCGGCTATTGAGCCGCTCGATGCGCTTGTCGATCTCGGTCAGGGCTTCCTGCGCCTCGGCCTTGCGGCCTGTGCGGGCCAGGAACACCGCCTGGCGGGCGATGCCTTCCAGTCCGGGCAGACGGGCGGCGGCGTAGTGATAGGGCGTCTCAGCGTCGCCCATGCGTCCCAGGCCCTCATAAGCGCGGGCCAGTTGCAGGGCAGTCTGCGGGGTGCGCGGATTGGCGGCCTCCAACTGCTCCAGCAGCGGCGCGGCCTCGGCGTAGCGGCCGAGCTCCACCAGCGAATGGGCCAGGCCATAGGCCAGAGCCGGATCCTCGGCGTGCACGCCCTGTGCGGCGATGCGGTAAAGGCTCTCCGCCTCTTCCCAGCGCCCTAGCTGCCCGGCCGCCGAGGCCAGGCGCATGCGGTTGTAGACCGTTGGGCTGTCCTCCACGGCGGCTTTGGCGGTGCGGTAGTCGCGGGTCGGATCAAGGGTCTCGCGGGCGGCGTCTCTCGCCTTGCGCGCGGCCGGGCCACCGGCCAGCGATGGGATGATGATCGCGATCAGATAGACCAAGGCCCCAAGCGTCGGGATGAACAGGATGATGTAGAGCCACATCATGTTCTGGTTGGTGCGCACCACGTGTACGCACATGGCGATCGAGAACAGAAGGCCAAGGCCCACGACCGGCAGCGGCAGACCCATCATGCTTAGTTCTCCCGCCCCGCCGCGCGGGGATCCAGCTTATCGGCTGGCGCCAGGCGCATGACCTCGGCCTGATAGCGCTCATCCTCGCCGGCCACCAGCATCGGCGCGGCGTCGGCCACGGCCTCGTTGAGCGCCTTCAGCCAGGTCTGGTCCACCTTGTGGAAATCCGACAGCACGTGCCCCAGCACCCGATCCTTGTGGCCCGGATGACCAATTCCCATACGAGCACGGCGGAAATCAGGCCCGACATGCGCGATGGTCGAACGCACCCCGTTGTGTCCGGCCGCGCCGCCGCCGGTCTTCATGCGGAAGCGGCCCGGGGCCATGTCGAGTTCGTCGTAGAAGGTGACCACGTCGGCGGGGGTCAGCTTGTAGAACTTCACGGCCTCGCCGATCGAGCGGCCGCTGTCGTTCATGAAAGTCTGCGGCTTGAGTAGCAGCACCTTCACGCCGTCGATCATGCCCTCGGCCGCCAGCGCCTGGAACTTGGAGCGCAGTGTCGGGAACGACCAGCGGCGCGCGAGCGCGTCCACGGCCATGAAGCCGATGTTGTGCCGGTTATGCTGGTATTGGGCGCCGGGATTTCCGAGCCCCGCCAGGATCAGCATGGCCGATCCCTTTGCTCAGGCTCAGGCTTCGGGCGTCGCCGTCGCTTCGTCGGCCTTGTCGTCAGCCGACATGGCCGAGGACATGCCGATGCTGGCGATGGTGGCGTCACGGTCGTGCGGAGCGATCTTGGCGCCCTTGGGCAGCTTCAGATCGGCGGCGCGGATCGAGTCGCCGACGTCCAGGCCGGTCAGGTCGACCACCAGTTCCTCGGGGATCGAGTCGGCGGGCACTTCCAGCTGAACTTCATGCAGGGCGATGGTCAGGGCCCCGCCGCGCTTCATGCCGGGCGACAGTTCTTCGTTCTTGAAGTGGACCGGCACGGCGATCTTGATCATCTGGTGCTCGTCGATGCGGTACAG
>CANJMO010000029.1 GCA_947475845.1 Caulobacteraceae bacterium
AGGGCAAGTCCGAACCCGCCGTCCAGACCGGCGATGGGGTCAAGGAACCGCTCAACCGCCGCGCCACGATCAACATCAACTTCTGATCGTCAGCGTTGCAGTAATGCATCGGAGAGCCCGGCTTCGGCCGGGCTCTTTTTTGTCCGTATTCCCCCTGATTCCCCAAGTGCGGGCCCCGCAGTTCACGCGGACCGCCCTCAAAGCGGCATTTCCGTGCGCACTACGCCTAATCTGTGGGCGGCTGCCCTACGGCGCCGCAAAAGGCTGTGTACAAATCGCCACACCCGGCTTGTAACCGTATCCCGCTGTCATTAAAGCGTCGCCAACAGGCAGCTAATTCTGCCGATAGCGGGCTTAAGGCCCGGATGCCGGGGCCTCTACAGGCCGAGCCCCGCGATCTACTCAAGAGTACGAGGGGAATATTATGTCATTGAAAAAGCTCGCTGCCGGCGTGGCTCTCACCACGCTTGCATCGCTGGTCGCGACCGGCGCCTACGCTCAGTCCACCGCCAGCCAGGTGTCTGAAGTCATCGTCACCACCAGCGGCGTGCGCTCCACGGGCGGCCTCGCGGTCGTGACCAACGTGGCCAAGAACCAGTCGATCGTCACCTCCGCCTTCATCGACAAGCAGGTCGGCTCGGTCAACGCGGCTCAGCTGATCAACATGGCGCCGGGCGTCAGCTACTCCACCTCCGACCCCACCGGCGTCCTGTCCGACGACTTCCGCGTGCACGGCTTCGACGGCAACCACGTGTCGTGGACCATCGACGGCAGCCCGGTGAACGACACCGGCAACTACGCCTCATTCCCGGGTGAATATCTCACCGGCGAAGTGACCGACCGCGTCACCGTCAACATCGGCCAGACCGAAGTGGACAGCCCTTCGGCCTCGGCCATCGGCGGCACAGTCAACATCGTCACCAAGACCCCGCCGCGCACATTCGGCGTGATCGCCAGCGCCAGCGCCGGTTCGTTCGGCTTCTACCGCGGCTACGCCGAGCTCGACACCGGCGAGATCGGCCCCTGGGGCACCCGCGCCTTCTTCTCGGCCAACGGCACCCATTCCAACAGCTGGCAGGACTCCAAGCAGCCGATCGAGCGCGTCGGCGTCGATTTCCGTGTCTACCAGCCCCTGGGCGACCGCGATTTCATCTCGATCGCCGGCACCTACAACTCCAACCGTCCGTACTTCTATGAAAGCTCGTCCTTGGCGACGCTGCAGAATTTCGGCCGCAATGTCGGATGGAACCCGACCTGGGCCGTGCCCACAGTCCGCGCCGGCGTCGCCGACGGCATCGGCGGCCCGACCACCGCGAACGCCGCCTTCCCGCAGGGCAGCGACGCCAGCCAGGGCTTCTACGGCTATCACCAGAACCCGGTGGACTTCGCCGACGTGCGCGTCCAGTCGCGCTTCGACCTGAGCCACGGCTTCACCCTGACCGCCGACCCCTACTTCTTCTACACCCTGGCCAACGGCGGCGGTAACACCTCGCTGCGCGAGACCGACCTGCGTCTGGCCGGCCGCAGCGGCCGCGCCGCCTGTACCGACCTGAACGGCGACAGCGACTGCCTGGACACCGTCCTGGTGTTCTCGGCCAACAACACCCAGACGCACCGCTTCGGCATCTCGACCTCGCTATTGTGGGATCTGGACGAGCACAACCACTTCCAGGTCGCGTACAACCTGGACTACGGCAACCACCGTCAGACCAGCCCATGGAGCCACATCGACCAGCAGACCGGCTTCCCCGACAGCCCGTTCGGCAGCCTGCGCGGTCAAGCCTTCCCCACGCAGGACGGCTTCGTCCTGCGTGGCCGCGACCGCGTCTCGGTGGCGGCCCTGAACCAGGTGTCGTTCAACTACATCGGCAAGTTTTTCGACAACAAACTGCACGTCAACGTCGGCGTGCGTAACCCGATGCTGCAGCGCAAGCTGAACCAGTTCTGCTACACCCTGAACGGCACCAGCGCCTATTGCGACACCATCGACCAGTCGCTGGTGCAGACCGCTTATAACACCGACGTGGCGGCCAACCGCGCCGGCGGCGCCTCGGCCGCGGCCCTGACCACGGTGCTCGGCACCAACGTTTCGACCGGCAACGGCGGCGTTCCGAACTTCCGGTTCCCGTTCCGGCAGACCCTGAACTACTCCAAGGTCCTGCCCAACGTCGGCGCCAGCTACAATTTCAGCCCCGAGCACCAGATCTACGCGACCTATTCGCAAGGCTTCTCGGCGCCGCGGACGGACAACCTCTATTCGTCGACCACTCAGGCGGTTAAGCCGGAAATCACCGACAACTACGGCATCGGCTACCGCTATCTGGCGGGCGTCCTGACCGCCTCGGTCAACCCCTGGTACTCCAAGTGGACGAACCACATCGTCACCACCTTCGACCGCGACGACCCGACCATCTCGGTCGACCGCAACGTGGGCGGCGTGACCCTGTACGGCGTCGACCTGGAAGCCGGACTGCGGCCGATCGAGCACCTGTCGCTCTACGCCTCGGCCTCGTTCATGAAGTCCAAGCTGGAAAACAACTACCCGGTGGCCGTCTCGGCCGGCCCGAACCGCAGCGCCATCGTCGATCTGCCGGTCAAGGGCAAGGAACTGGTGCTGACTCCGGACCAGACCTTCGCTCTGCGCGGCTCCTACGAGTGGGGTCCCCTGACCTTCTCGATGCAGGGCAAATACACCGGTCGCCGCTTCAACTCGGACACCAACGATACGACCTTGCCGTCGTTCACCGTGGTCGACCTAGACGTCGAATACCAAGTTCCGGGCACCAAGGGCACGACGGTGCTGCAGCTCAACGCCAACAACATCTTCAACACCTACTACTTCAGCCGCACCGGCACGGTCTCGGCCGGCCAGACGGTGAACCTGGGCGGTGGCAACACCTTCTCGCCGGGCAGCCTGTTCTACAACGTCGGCGCGCCGACGAGCATCTACGGCGCCATCAAGGTGAAGTTCTAAAGCCAGGCTCGCCTGGACGGACTTGGAAAGGGCGGTCCTCGCGGGCCGCCCTTTTTCGTTGGCCAGGGTAGCGGCGCCGCTCGGTCTTGATTAGGAAGCCGCACTTCCCATCTGGGCGCTTCGCGTCTTTATGGGTGGCGCAAGAGGATCGAAGTTCGCCGATGAGCCTGACCGTCCCCGGAGAGTGGGCCCCGCACGCCGCCATGTGGCTGGGTTTCCCCAGTCACGGCGATCTATGGGAAGACAATCTGCAGCCCGCCCAGCGCGAGGTCGCCGACCTCGCCCGCGCCCTGGCCGGTCCGGGCGGCGAGCGCGTGCGCCTGCTGGTGGCCGGCGACGAAGCTGCGGCCAGCGCGGCGGCCCTGCTTCACGGCGTGGCCGGCGTCGAGATCGTCCACGGCGACTTCGGCGACATCTGGCTGCGCGACACCGGCCCCCTGTTCGTGATCGACGGCGAGGCCGTCCGCGCCCAGGGTTTCCGCTTCAACGGCTGGGGCGGCAAATATGTGCTGGAGGGCGACGACAAGGTGGCCGAGCAGATCGCCGCCGCCTCCGGCGCCCCCTTGACCCTCAATCCCTTCGTGCTGGAAGGCGGCGCGCTCGATCACGACGGTTTCGGCACGGTGCTGACCACTCGCCAGTGCCTGCTCAACCCCAACCGCAATCCCGGCTGGGACGAAGCCCAGGTCCAGTCCGCCCTGGGGGGCGCGCTCGGCGTAAAAAAGACCCTTTGGCTCGGCGACGGCTTGCTCAACGACCACACCGACGGCCACGTCGACAACCTGGCCCGCTTCGTCGCGCCGGGCGTGGTCGCCTGCCCGGTGTCGTTCGGCCGCGGCGACGCCAACGCCCATGTCTATGACGAAACGGCCCGCGTCCTGGCCGGCATGACCGACGCCCGCGGCGCGGCGCTGCAGGTCATGCGTATCCCGTCGCCCGGCTTCATCGACGATGGGGAAGGGCGGCCGTCGCCCGCCTCGCACATGAACTTCGTCATCGCCAACGGCGCGGTGATCTGCCCGACCTACGAGGATGTCGCCTGCGCTTGGGCGATCGAGGCGCTGGAGAGCCTGTTCCCCGAGCGCCAGGTGATCGGCCTGCCGTCCAAGGCGATCCTGTCCGGCGGCGGCTCGTTCCACTGCATCACCCAGCAAGAACCCGTCGTCGAACCCCGCTAGAGGAGCACGCGCTCAAGCAGGCGAAGCCGATAGCGCAAAAAGGAAAATCTATGGCGCGCACCATCACCGTGGCGGCCCTGCAGACCTCCTACAGCGAGGACATGGCGGCCAATATCAGCAAGACCGAAGACCTGATCCGCCGCGCGGCCGGGCAGGGGGCGCAGGCGATCCTGCCGTCCGAGCTGTTCCAGGGCCACTACTTCTGCGTCTCCCAGGAAGAGCGCTGGTTCGCCACCGCCTATCCCTGGCGCGAGCACCCGGCGGTCAAGGCCATCGCGCCCCTGGCGGGCGAGCTGGGCGTCGTCATCCCGATCTCGATCTTCGAGCGCGAGGGTCCGCACTACTACAACAGCGTGGTCATGGCCGACGCCGACGGATCCCTGCTGGGCGTCTACCGCAAGAGCCACATCCCCGACGGTCCCGGCTATCAGGAGAAGTATTACTTCCGCCCCGGCGACACGGGCTTCAAGGTCTGGGACACCCGCTTCGGCCGCCTCGGCGTCGGCATCTGCTGGGACCAGTGGTACCCCGAAACCGCCCGCGCCATGGCGCTGCAGGGCGCCGAGGTGCTGTTCTATCCCACCGCCATCGGCTCGGAGCCGCACGATTCCTCGCTCGACACCCGCGACCCGTGGCGCCGGGTGATGCAGGGCCACGCCGTGGCCAATGTCATACCGGTGGTCGCCGCCAACCGCATCGGCTTCGAACCCGGCTCCGGCGGGGGTCAGAACTTCTACGGCTCCAGCTTCATCGCCGACCATCGCGGCGATCTGGTCTCGTCGTTCGAGCGCGGCGACGAGGGTGTGCTGACCGCGACCTTCGACCTGGATTTCCTGCACACCCACCGCGCCGCCTGGGGCTTTTTCCGCGACCGCCGCACGGATCTGTACGGGGCGCTCACCGGCCCGGCGTGACATCAAGCTTGACGGCGATAAACGTTATAACATAA
The DNA here is from genome assembly GCA_947475845.1 of Caulobacteraceae bacterium. Lineage (GTDB taxonomy): Bacteria > Pseudomonadota > Alphaproteobacteria > Caulobacterales > Caulobacteraceae > BOG-938. The sequence goes on from CANJMO010000029.1 coordinate 5,102, forward strand.
TAATCTCGTACTGTTACACCGTAACGTGCGAGACAGGCCCCTATGCGCCCGAACTCCCTGCGTCCGATGCTGCTGACCGGCAGCGCCCTGGCCCTTGCCTTCAGTGTCGCGGGGTCGGCCTTCGCCGCCGACGCGGCCCCCGGCGGCGGGGTGTCCGAGGTCGTGGTCACCGCCCAGCGGCTCAACGCGGCGCGCGACACTATCCAACCGCAGACCGGCGCCTCGACCTACGCCTTCAACCAGCAGGCCATCCAGTCGGTCCCCGGCGGCGACAACCTCCAGCTCAGCCAGATCGTGCTGCAGGCGCCCGGCGTGGCCCAGGACAGCTTCGGCCAGCTGCATGTGCGCGGCGACCACAACGGCCTGCAGTACCGCCTCAACGACGTGATCCTGCCCGAGGGCCTCAGCGTGTTCGGCCAGGCCCTCAACCCGCGCCTCGCCGACCGGGTCCAGCTGATCACCGGCGCCCTGCCGGCCCAGTACGGCCTGCGCACTGCGGGGATCATCGACATTCGCACCAAGAGCGGCGTCGACAATGGCGGACAAATTTCCCTCTACGGCGGCAGTCACTCGACCTTCCAGCCCAGCGGCGAATACGCCGCCTCGTCCGGCGGGCTCAGCATGTTCGTCTCGGGCGACTATCTGTCCAGCGGCCTGGGCGTCGAATCCCCCGACGGCCGCTCCATGCCCCTGCACGACCGCACCGAGCAGGCCCACGCCTTCGGCTATTTCGAGGACATCCTCGATCCCTCCAACAAGCTGTCGGCGATCCTCGGCGTCTCCAGCGCCCACTTCCAGATCCCCAACCTGTCCGGCCTGCAGCCGGGTCTCGGGCTCACCGTGAACGGGCAGGGCGCCTTCCCCAGCGAGGCGCTCAACGAGCAGCATCGCGAGAGCACCGGCTTCGGCGTGGTCAGCCTGCTGCACACCTCGGACAAATGGACCGCGCAGCTGTCCCTGTTCGCCCGCCAGTCGGCCCTGGACTTCACGCCCTCGTTCCCCGGCGACCTGCTCTACAACGGCATCTCCCAGGCCGCCGCCAAACGCGACACGGCCGGCGGTCTGCAGGCCGAAGGCGTCTATACCCTCAATGACAACCACACGATCCGCGCCGGCCTGCTGCTCCAGGTCGACCGCTCCACCAGCGCCACCACCTCACTGGTGCTGCCGGTCGATGCCGACGGCGTCCAGACCAGCGACCGGCCGTTCAGCATCGCCGACAACGGCGCGCGCACCGCCGGGACCTACAGCGCCTATCTGCAGGACGAGTGGAAGCTGACCGGCGATCTGGTGCTCAACTACGGCCTGCGCTTCGATCAGTTCGACGGCTACCGCAGCGAGAACCAGCTCAGCCCCCGCTTAAACTTGGTGTGGACCCCGCTCCACGACACCACCGTCCACCTCGGCTATTCGCGCTACTTCACCCCGCCGCCGTTCGAGCTGGTCGCCAGCCAGACGGTCAGCAAGTTCGCCGGCACCACCGCCGCCTCGCCGGGGACCGCCGACACCACGCCCTACGCCGAACGCGCGGACTACTACGACGTCGGCGTCTCGCAGAAGCTCGGCGACTTCACCCTTGGCCTCGACACCTACTATAAGACCGCCCGCCACCTGATCGACGAGGGTCAGTTCGGCGCCCCGATCATCCTGACCCCGTTCAACTATCTGGACGGCCGCGTCTACGGCGCCGAGCTCACCGGCAGCTACGCCAAGGGCCCGTTCTCGGCCTACGCCAACCTCGCTTATTCCAAGGCGCAAGGCCGCGACATCGTCACCAGCGAGTTCGCCTTCGACCCAGCCGACCTCGCCTATATCCGCGGCCACTACATCTATCTCGACCACGACCAGACCTACACGGCCAGCCTCGGCGCCGCCTACCGCTTCGGCGACACCCGGGTCAGCGGCGATCTGGTTTACGGCTCGGGCCTGCGCGCCGACGGCGATGTCCCCAACGGCCGCGCTCTGCCGGCCTATACCCAGGTCAATCTGTCCCTCGGCCACAGCTTCGGCCGGACCGACCTGCGTGTGGACCTGATCAATGTGCTGGACGCCGTCTACGAGATCCGCGACGGCACGGGCGTCGGGGTGGGCGCGCCGCAGTTCGGGGCCCGGCGCGGAGTGTTTGTCGGCGTCACCCGGCGCTTCTGAAGGCGGGCTCGCACACCGCCTTACGGCGCATTGCTCCCACTCCCACGATCCGATAGAAGCCGCCTAGGGGTCCGCCCCACGTCTTCGCCCGTTTCGCGCCGGAAAGCTTTCGATGACCGACACAACCGTAGACCATCAGGCCGAATTGACCGGCGAAGTGCTGTTCTATGGCCAGCCCGAGCCGCTTTCCAAGGAAGCGCACGACGGTCTCGGCATCCGCACCATCGAGAACCCCTACGCCTTCACCGCCAAGAGCCACCTGGTGCCGCTGACGGTCACCGAGTTCGGTCCCTCGGCCCTGTGCTACCCGGTGATTTTCGCCGGCGACGACAAGACCCCGGTGGCGGTCATGGGCGTCAACTCCAACGAAAACCTGTTCGTCGACGAGAAGGGCAACTTCCAGCCGGACTGCTACCTGCCCGCCTACGTCCGCCGCTATCCCTTCGTCCTGGCCAACGATCCCCAGGCCCAGCGCATGATCGTGTGCATCGACCGCCTGGCCCCGATGGTCACCGACAAGCCCGAGCTGCCGTTCTTCACCAACGGCGAGCTGAGCGACTACACCAAGGGCGCCATCGAGTTCTGCAACAACTTCGAAGCCGAAATCGCCCGCACCACCTCGTTCGTGAAGCTGCTCACCGAGCTCGACCTGTTCGAGAAGAAGGAAGCCCGCTACACGCCGAGCGAAGGCGCGGAATCGCAGCTGGTGGCCGAATACCAGGGCGTGTCCGAGACCAAGCTCAACGCCCTGCCGGCGGAAAAGCTGAAGGAACTGCGCGACAACGGCGCCCTGTCGCAGATCTATTTCCACCTGCTGTCGCTGATGGGCTGGGAACGCCTGATCGTGAAAGCCATGCTGCGCCCCCGCACCCCGGTCGCCGCCAACGCTTAAGCGCGCTCAAGTAGGCCGCTAGGCCGGTAGCGCTCACAAAGCTGCCGTCATCCCAAGGCTTGTCCTTGGGACCCAGCCGCTCCAGGCTCAAAGCGGGGCGCAAATCACGTCCAGACGACAGTCCGCTTTCGACTCTTAGGCGAAGTTCAGAAGGTCAGCTTTCAGAGCCGCAAACGCCGCCCCTGACGGGTCTGTTCGTGAGTATTCTGCGTCGTGGGACGGAGCGACGTGAGCTGGCTCTGCGATTGCAGGAACCGCTACCGCTGTTCCACGTTTGGTACCCGCCCCATCGCTCGGTGCGGCTCACTGGGTCCCCCCGCCCGATCTTAGCTACCAGCAGTGCTGGTCGAAGGTATGGGCTTTCATGGACAAACCGAAGGTCCTCCTAGTGGAGGACGAGCCCCTGATCCTCGAAGTCATCAAAGAGTCCCTGGAGGATGGCGGCTTCGCCGTGACGGCTGTAGCCACCGGCGAAGAGGCAGTGGCCGCGCTTGAGTCTGGTTCGCCATTCCATGGGCTGGTGACAGACGTCTTCCTGACCGGCCCTGTGACGGGATGGGAGCTCGCCAAGATCGCTCGCGGGGCATTTCCGACAATTGCCGTCGTCTATGAGACTGGCCATGGAGAGGCGGACTGGCCTGTCGAAGGCGTGCCGGGGAGTGTCCTTATCAGCAAGCCTTTCGCCCCGGCCCAGGTCGTTGCTGCGCTCTCGAGCCATCTCAATACCGATGGCTAGTCCGGCGCTCCTCACAGATCACCGATAATAAGCGGTCGCGTTTCGGCCCGATGTCCCTCACGCGCCAATAGCGGACTCTTCCGTCGCTCCAAAAACCAGACATCCAAAAGGTGTCCTGGGCGATGGCTTCCGACCCTTCACTGACGTTGGCACGCGCCAAGACGCCAACCATTGTGACCTCGGTCAGCCTCAGACCAGGTCACCGGCCCGGCGACCAACAGATGCGGGGTCATGGACCCTGTCCAAATGCAGATAATCACCGTTAAATCGCGCTGCCGCCTTCAAAGCTGCCGTATCCAAAACCGTCATGACGCCTTGCGAAAACGCGATCAAGCCATCGGCCCGCAACTTCTGCAGCGTCCGGTTCGCGTGGACTGGCGTCATGCCCGTGGCGTCGGCAAGGTCGACCTGAGTGATCGGGAACTTGAAGCTGTCACCCGGCGCGAGCTCGACCATCCGGTACCGCACCAGCATCTCATAGATCAGATGGGCGATGCGCACGTGGGCATTGCGCCGGCCAACGTCGATGATCCGTTCGCGCAGTACTCCCAGGTCGGTCATCGTTCCCCACCAGAGAGCTTCGCCAAGGCTGCTGGTTTCCCGCAGCAAGGACTTCATATCGCTCGCCGACACCAGTGCCGTCGTCGTGTCGCTGATCGCGGCCACGCCGTGGTCCATCATCTTGAGGATAAAAATCTCGGCGTCGCAGAGGTCACCAGGGATCAGAAAGGCCATGATCTGCCGCTTACCGTCCGGCAGCGATTTGTAGCGGCAAGCCAAGCCGGTGAGGACGACGTGGCAGTGGTCGGAATGGGCGCCGTCAGGGATGATGTCCTGTCCAGCCGCACAGTGTTCGCGCGTACCACTGACGAGGTCATTCAGTCGCCGCTTCTCCATATCGGAGAACGCGGTGAACTGCTCCATCTTCAGCGTCCAGGGGTTGCGCATCGGTGCTTTCGTTCCCTCTCACTGATCTATGATAGCCCACTCGCAAGCTCAGCAGTGAGTTATTGAGCGTTTTCAATCCCGTCGGGGTTGAGCCATCGGTGCTCGCCGCTGATCTGTTTAATCTCCGAAACCGAGCCGGGTCGACATGCTGGTGGGATGTTGTCCCCAGACGCCTGCAAGCAAGCGGCCCAACGATGCGAAGCCCAGGCTGAGCGCTGCGACGATCCAAGGTTCAAGGCGCACTGGCTGCAAACAGCGGGCGAATGGTGGGCGTTGGCAGGGGACGCAAACGCCCAGGCCACGGCCGCGCGGCTTATGCGTGAGGGCCGACGGACGATCAGCAAATCCGACGATCCGTCGCTACATATCGACTGCACCGAAGAACCTGGGCGATAACGGTTAAGGGTCCGGTTTCCACCCATAGTCGTCATTGAGGTCTACGCGGCTGGGTCCCAAGGACAAGCTTTGGGATGACGACGGGGGATGACGTCCGCGAAAAATTATCCCGGATGTCGATCGGCTCCAGCGCTCCCGCCGCTACGCGGGGGACGCATCTCTCCCGCAGGCGAACACGCTTCTGGTCAAACACGAAAACACCAGCCGTCCCGCCTCATCCAGCAGATCGTGTTGGGCGATGACGATGCCCTTGTCGTCGCCGACCTGATCCTTGCCCATCACCGTCATCCGGCCGCGCAACAGCTCGCCCGCCGGCGGGTTGCGCGCCCATCTGAGGGCGTCCACCGCCAGCCGCTTGGTCTGCGGCCACGACGACGAGGCTTCCATGTCGAGCTTGGACCAGATCGCGTAGATCATGGCGTCGGGCGCCCCCAGCGACACGTCCCAGCCCGGCGCGAACGCCTCGCAGAAAGCCTCAACCGCCTTGGGCGACAGGCCGGCGGCGCCCAGCGACACCACGCGCCCGATCTCGATCTCTTCGAAATACCCCGGCAAGGCTTGGCTCCTTTGACTTGAAGGTCCAAATAGTGGCCTGTTTCGGCGCTAGGCCGAAAGACCTTTCGCCTGCCGGAGTATAAGCCGTGTTCCGTCGCCTCTTCGCCACGCTGGCTCTCGGCGCTGCCGCCATCTGCGGGGCGGCCCAGGCGCAAATGCCGGCCGCGCCCCCGACCACCTTCACGGCCGGGCCGTCCAATACCGGCCACCTGACCGCCGAGTTGGTCGCCCAGACCACCAGCGTGGCCCCCGGCGGGACCGCCTATGTCGCCATCCGCCAGTCGATCCAGAAGAACTGGCACACCTATTGGCGCAATCCGGGCGATTCCGGCGAGGCGACCTCGGCCAAATGGACCCTGCCCAAAGGCTGGACCGTCGGCGAAACCGTCTGGCCGGCGCCCGAGCGCCTGCCGCTCGGCCCGCTGATGAACTACGGCTACGTCGGCGACGTGCTCTTGCCGGTGGCCCTCGAAATTCCGGCCTCGGCCAAGCCCGGCTCGACCCAGGTGCTGCAGGCCGACGTCACCTTCCTGGTCTGCTCAGACATCTGCGTGCCCGAGCAGGCCAAGCTTAAGTTGTCCCTGCCGGTGTCCGGCGGAACGCCGACCCCCGATCCCAAATGGGGCGCGGCCATCACCAAGACCCTGGCCGACGCGCCCAAGGCCTCGGGCCTGCTGGCGGCCACCGCCTGGGCCGGCCCGGCCGACGACCGCGTCCTGCATCTCGGCATCGTCGGCGACATGCTCAAGGGCGCCGACCTCAGCCACGCCTACTTCTTCCCCTACGACAACAAGTCCCTCGACCACGCCGCCCACCAGAATGTCGAGCGCGGCGCCTCGGGCCTGACCCTGTCACTGAAGCCGCAGTCGGGCGAAGCCGCGTCCAAGCCCGCGCCGACCATGCTCGGCGTCCTGTCGCTGGGCGCCCAGGCCTGGGAAGTGTCCGCCGCCCCGGGCGCCATCCCCGCCGCCGCCATGGGCCAGGGCGAAGTCGTCACCGCCAAGCCGGTCGATCATCTCGCCGCCGCCGGCGCGGCCGCCAGCGATTCCTCGCCGGTCCCCGCCCAGGGCGCCGGTCTGGGCCTGCCCCTGGCGATCCTGTCCGCCTTCCTCGGCGGGCTGATCCTCAATCTGATGCCGTGCGTGTTCCCGGTGCTGTCGATGAAGGCCGCCAGCCTCGCCTCCCACGCCCACGATCCGCGCGAGACCCGCAGTCAAGGCCTGGCCTTCCTCGCCGGGGTGATGGCGACCTTCCTCGGCTTGGCCGCCCTCTTGCTTGCCGCCAAGGCCGGCGGCGCCGCGATCGGCTGGGGATTCCAGTTGCAGTCGCCGATCGTGGTCGGGGCCCTGGCCCTGATCATGCTTCTGGTGGCGCTCAACCTGTCCGGCGTATTCGAGGCCAACCTGCCCGGCCAGAACACCGGCGGCGCCCTGGCGTCCAAGGGCGGCCTGGTCGGCTCCTTCTTCACCGGCGCTCTCGCCGTCATCGTCGCCGCGCCCTGCACCGCGCCGTTCATGGCCACGGCCCTCGGCTTCGCTTTGACTCAGAGCGCACCCGGCGCCCTGCTGGTCTTCGCCGGCCTCGGCCTCGGCTTCGCCGCCCCGTTCGTGGCGGTGGCCTTCATCCCCGGTCTGCTCAAGCGCCTGCCGCGCCCCGGCGCCTGGATGGACACCCTGCGCCATGTCCTGGCCTTCCCCATGTACGGCACCGCAGCCTGGCTCTTGTGGGTGTTCACCCTGCAGGCCGGCTCCAGCGCCCTGGCCTCGCTCCTGGCCGCCGCGGTCCTGGCGGGCCTGTTCGCCTGGCTGATCGGGACCATGCAGCGCTCGGGCAAGCCGCTGGTCCCCGGCGTCGCCGCCGCGATCACCGCCGTCCTCGCCGTCGCCCTGTTGGTGGTGGGCGCAAAGACCATGCCGCCGGCCCCTTCAGCCCAGACGGCCTCCGCCGAACCCGCCGGGGAAAAGGGCGGCAAGGAAGCCCCGTCCGAGCCCTACACCCCGGAAAAGCTGGCCGAGCTGCGCGCGGCGGGCAAGCCGGTGTTCGTCAACTTCACCGCCGCCTGGTGCGTCACCTGCCAGGTCAATGAGCGCCTGGCCCTGGGCGGCGCCACGGTGGCCAAGGCCATTTCCGACACCGGGACCACCTATCTGAAGGCCGACTGGACCAACCACGACAGCGCCATCGCCAAGATGCTGGCCGAGCACGGCCGCGCGGGGGTGCCGCTCTATCTGGTCTACGGCGCCGGCGGCGGCGATCCGGTGGTCCTGCCGCAACTGCTGACCTCGGGCGCGGTGGTCGCCGCCCTGCAGACCGCGGCCAAGCCCAAGGCGTAACGGATAGATGCCGCAGACGATGACTGCCGCCGGCGCCTGGGCCGCGCTCAAGGCCGACGCCGAGGCGGCCAAGAGCCGGCCGATTCTGTCGCTGTACGCCGCCGAGCCCGATCGTCTGGACCGGCTGACGGTGGACGCCGCCGGACTCACCCTCGACCTGTCCAAACAGCCCTGGTCCGCCGCTGGGGTCGACGCCGCCGTCGCCCTGGCCCGCGCCAGCGGCGTGGAGGCCCGCCGCACGGCCCTGTTCGCCGGCGAGGCGGTCAACATCTCCGAGGACCGCGCCGCCCTGCACCCGGCCCTGCGCGCGCCCGCCGGCAGCGCCTTCTTCGCCAAGGGCGAGTGGGTCTCCGCCGACGTCGATCACGTTCGCGGCGCGATCAAGGCCTTCGCCGATGCAGTCAGGAGCGGCGACACCGTCGGCGCCACTGGAAAACCATTCCGCAACATCGTCCACATCGGCATCGGCGGCTCCGACCTCGGGCCGCGTCTGATGTGGCAGGCCCTGCGCCCCCTGGCCCCGGTCATCAACCTGCGTTTCGCCTCCAACGTCGATGGCTCCGACCTCGCCGCCGCCCTCGACGGCCTGGATCCCGCCGAGACCCTGGTCACCTTGGTCTCCAAGACCTTCACCACCCAGGAGACTATGGCCAATGGCGAGGCCGCCCGCGCCTGGCTGCGCGCCGCCCTTGGTCCGGGCGGGGACGCGCACCTTCTGGCGGTGTCGGCCAACCCCAAGGCCGTGGCCGCCTTCGGCGTCTCGCCCGACCGCCTGTTCGCCTTCCGCGACTGGGTCGGCGGGCGTTATTCCCTATGGTCGGCAGTGGGCCTGTCCTGCGCCATCGCGCTCGGCTGGGACGTGTTCCAGGCGTTCCTGGACGGTGGCGCGGCGATGGACGCCCACTTCCTCGAGGCGCCTCTGGAGCGCAACGCCCCGGTCCTGCTGGGCATGGCCCAGGTATTCAACCGCAACGGCATGGGCCGCCGCGCCCGCGCCGTGATCCCCTACAGCCAGCGCCTGCGCTTCCTCGCCCCGTTCCTGCAGCAGCTGGAGATGGAGTCCAACGGCAAGCGCGTCTCGGCCACCGGCAAGCCCCTGGAGAACATGACCGCCCCGGTGGTGTTCGGCGATCCCGGCACCAACGCCCAGCATGCCTTCTTCCAGATGCTGCACCAGGGCACCGATGTGATCCCGCTGGAGTTCATCGGCGTGGCGGAAAATCCCGAAGGCCCGCCCGGCGGCCACGCCAAGCTGCTGTCGAACCTGTTGGCTCAGGCCGAGGCCCTAATGATCGGCCGCTCCGAAGACGACGTCCGCGAGGAGCTGGTGGCCAAGGGCCTCGACCCCGCCGCCATCGATGAGCTGGCCCCCCAACGCACCTTCCCCGGCAACCGACCCTCCAGCCTGATCGTGATGGACGCCCTGACGCCGCACGCGCTGGGCGCCCTGATCGCGCTCTACGAGCACAAGACCTTCGTCGAGGGCGTGGTCTGGGGCATCAACAGCTTCGACCAGTGGGGCGTGGAGCTGGGCAAGGTGATGGCCAACCGCATCCTGCCCGAACTCCAAGGCGGCCCCCGCGCCGCCCACGACCCCTCGACGAGCGCCTGGATCGAACGGCTGAAGCGGAAAAAGTAAAACCTCAAGCCCTCACCATCGAGGGGGAAGGAGCCCGCGTTTCAGACTGAATCCGTACCTAAGCCAGCCACACCATCATCCGCGTCTTCACCGCCGCCCCTCGCGCCCGCGAGTGCCGGGTCTGCACCTCTCCGGTGTAGAGGAACCCGGTCTTGACCAGCACCTGGGCCGAGGCCTCGTTGTCGGCGAAGTGCCCGGCCACCACCACCTTGCGCCGCCAGTCGTCCTGCGCCCACGCCAGGGCCCCGTTGGCCGCCTCGGTGGCGTAGCCGCGGCCCCAGTAGGGCTTGCCGATCCAGTAGCCCATCTCCAGCGGCTGTCCGGCCGGCTGGTGAAAGCCGATCGCGCCCACCAGGCCTTCCTCGGCGTGGTCGATGACGAAGGTGTTGTCGCGCTTGCGGTTCTGGGCGCCCACCAGCGCGACGAACGCCCGCGCGTCCGCATCCGCATAGGGATAGGGCATGCGGGTGGTCATGCTGCAGATGGCGAAGTCGCCGGCCAGGCGCGCGATGGCGCCGGCGTCCTCGGTCCGCGGGCGGCGCAGGCGCAGCCGCGGGGTGGCGATTTCTTCCCTGAACTGAGACGCACGATCGATGACGCACATGATCGTTTTCCTTCCCATGGTCCGATGTCGGCAAGCTCGGCTTCAAAGGCAGGTGGCGTCCGCCCCCTGGTCCTTCAAGCCCGCCAATCCGTCATGGCCAAAACAAAAGCGGGGAGTCCGGCGTTCCGGACTCCCCGCTTAGGTAGTCTGTCCGGATCGCTGCGGTATGACGCGGCGCGATCCGAAGGTATCGAGATCGCGTCTATTCTGCGGCTTTGGCCACTTCAGACGGAATGATCGAGATGTAGGTCCGATCGTTCTTCTTGGTCTGGAACTTCACCTGGCCGGTCGCCGTGGCGAACAGGGTGTGGTCGCGGCCGAGGCCGACGTTGTCACCGGCGAAGAAGGTGGTGCCGCGCTGGCGCACGAGGATGTTGCCGGCCAGCACTGTCTCGCCGCCGTACTTCTTCACGCCGAGGCGCCGACCGGCCGAGTCGCGCCCGTTGCGCGAAGAGCCGCCTGATTTCTTGTGAGCCATATCGCTCTCCTAAATTCTATCGGACCAGAGCCACGCCTACTTGGCGGGCTTGGCCTTGGCTTTCGCGGGGGCCTTGGCCGGGGCGGCTTCGGCTTTCGGGGCGGCCTTCTTGGCGGGCGCGGCAACCTTGGGGGCGGATTCGGCCTTGGGCGCGGCGGCCTTGGGGGCCGCAGCAGCCTTTGCCTTGGCAGGAGCAGCGGCCTTCGGAGCCGCCTTCGCCTTGGGAGCCGCCTTGGCGGCCGGAGCCGCTTCAGCCTTCGCCGTCACGGCGTCGGCCGCATGGGCCAGGTTGCGGGCGCGCAGGTTGAGCACCGACAGCGGGGTCAGATCGACCGTACCGTCCCACTTGCTTTCCTTGCCCTTGCCGGCGGCCACCGAGGTGACGCGCAGCACGGATTCTTGTTGGCGGTGACCGCGGGTGCGGCGATAGCCCTGACGGCGGATCTTCTTGAAGATCTTCACCTTCTCTCCCTTACGGGTTTCGATCAGGGTGGCCGTGACCGAAGCGCCTTCGACCAGCGGAGCGCCGACCACGACATCGGCGCCTTCGCCGACCATCAGCACTTCGTTGAAGCCGACAACGGCGCCGACATCGCCTTCAAGCTTTTCGACGACGAGAACGTCGCCGGCTTGAACCCGGTATTGCTTACCGCCGGTCTTGATTACCGCGTACATCGGTCTCAGCCTCAAAAAGTCTGGCGCGCCAAGGGCTTGGGTAAGCCGTGAGACGGTTGCCACAAAAAAGGATGCGCCCGCAGGAGGGCCGGCGGGCGAGAGGGGCGGAATATACTCATGGAAGCTTCTGAGTCAACGCGAACCGGGGCTTGCCGGCCTGGGCGCTGTTGCAGGTTACGCTGTAACACATAATGTCGCCCGCCGCCTTCAAACCGGCGCGGCGGGCGCCCATCTGAGGGCGCGACCGATTTCATAGGGCTTGACCTTGGCCCGGCCCTGGGCTTCAGGCATCACCCTGCGCGCCTGAGAAAGACATTATAATGAGCGACACCGCCTCCCTGATCCCCGTCACCGTCCTCACCGGCTACCTCGGGGCCGGCAAGACCACCCTGCTCAACCGCATCCTCACCGAGGACCACGGCAAGAAGTACGCGGTGATCGTCAACGAGTTCGGCGAGATCGGCATCGACAACGAGCTGATCATCGGGGCCGACGAGGAAGTGTTCGAGATGAACAACGGCTGCGTCTGCTGCACGGTGCGCGGCGACCTGATCCGAGTCGTCGCCGGCCTGATGAAGCGCAAGGGCAAGTTCGACGCCATCATCATCGAGACCACCGGCCTGGCCGATCCCGGCCCGGTGGCCCAGACCTTCTTCGTCGACGACGAGCTCAAGGCCAAGGCGCGGCTGGACTCGGTGACCACCGTGGTCGACGCCAAGCACATCCTCCTGCGCCTGTCGGACAGCAAGGAAGCGCGCGAGCAGATCGCCTTCGCCGACCAGATCGTGCTCAACAAGGCCGACCTCGTTTCGCCGGAAGACATGCGCATGATCGAGGCGCGTATCCGCCGGATGAACCCCCTGGCCCCGATCCACCGCGCCACCCGCTCCAACGTCCCGCTCAGCGCCATCCTCGGCCGCGGCGGCTTCGACCTGGAACGGATCGTCGAGCTGGAGCCCGATTTCCTCAACCCCGCCCACGGCGAGGCCGGCCACGTCCACGACGAGCACTGCGGCCATGACCACCACGGCCATGACCACCACGGCGATGACCATGGCCACGATCATCACGGCCACGATCACGGGCACGACCACGATCACGGGCACGACCACAGCGGCAATGTCGCCGCCACCTACGACGACGACATCAAGGGCGTGTCCCTGCGACTGGACAGGCCGGTCGACGCCCAGGCGGTGACCAAGTGGCTCAACGACCTGCTGGCCGAGCAAGGCCCCGACATCCTGCGCGCCAAGGGCATCCTGGATGTGAAAGGCGAGGACAAGCGCCTGGTGTTCCAGGCCGTGCACATGATCCTGGAGGGCGACCTGCAGCGCGAATGGCGCACCGGCGAGGAACGCTACAGCCGCATGGTGTTCATTGGCCGCAACCTCGACGAAGCCAAGCTGCGCGCCGGCTTCGAAGCCACGGCCGCCGCCTGATGAACGTGAACTTCGAGGCTTATGTAACGGCCGCCCTGTTCGACAGCTCGACCCGGGCCATCTTCGCGCTGGGCGACGGCACGGTGCGGTTCGAGGACGGGACCACCATCGACGCCCATCCGAACGGCTCGGTGCAATGCGCCTGCGCCCACCCCTCGGGCGAGGGCATCGTCACCGGCGGCGACGACGGCCGCGTGATGTGGAGCCGGCCCTCGGGGCCCGAACTGATCGGCGAGATCAAGGGCCGCTGGATCGACTCCGTCGCCTCCAGCGCCGCCTCCGGCCTGATCGCCTTCGCCGCCGGCAAGGAGCTGCGGGTCCGCGACGTCGCCGACCCCGCCTTCGAGCGCGTCTTCAAGCACGACGCCTCGGTCTCCGACATCGCCTTCGAGCCCAAGAGCGGCAAGCGCCTGGCCACCGCCACCTATGGCGGCGTCGCCCTGTGGTACGCCCGCGTCGCCGAGCAGAAGCCGCAGATGCTGAAATGGGCCGGCAGCCATGTCGGCCTGGCCTGGGCTCCCGACGGCCGCTACATCGTCTCCTCGATGCAGGAAGGCCAGCTGCACGGCTGGCGCCTGTCCGACGTCAAGAACATGCAGATGGGCGGCTACCCGGCCAAGGTGAAGTCGATGACCTTCCTGTTCAACGGCATGATCATGGCCACCTCGGGCTCCAACGGCGCGGTGGTCTGGCCGTTCGGCGGCGGCAACGGCCCGATGGGCAAGCAGGCCTCCGAGGTCGCCTACGACGAAGCCGGCTTCACCAGCCGCGTCGCCGCGCTGCCGACCCGCACCCTCCTGGCCGTGGGCCGCGACGACGGCCGCATCGGCGTCATGAACCTGCAGGAAAACCGCATGGAGAAGGTGCGCGAGGAACGCGGCGCCCCGATCAGCGCCCTGGCCCTCTCCGCCGACGGCGGCCGCGTGGCCTGGGGCGACGAGGACGGCAATGCCGGGGTGGCGGGCCTGCCGCTGATGTAGCAAGCTTCCCCGACTCATGGGGCGCGGGGCGGGGATGGGCAAGAAACGGCAGGGGCCGGTCAAGCAGGCCAAAGCCAAGGGCGGCCTCGTGCGCCGCATCCTGATCTGGCTGTTCGTGATCGTGATCGCCATCCCGGTCGGCGTCACCGCGGTTTACCGCTTCGTGCCGCCCCCGGTCACCGCCCTGATGCTGATCCGCTTGGTCGAGGGGCGCGGCCTCGACTACCGCTGGCGTGGCATGGCCGACATCTCCCCGACCCTGGCCCAGGCGGCGATCGCCGCCGAGGACTCCCAGTTTTGCTCGCACCACGGCTTCGACTTCGCGGCCATGGAGAAGGCCCTGGCCCACAATGAGCGGCGCCCGCGCAAGATTCGCGGCGGCTCCACCATCAGCCAGCAGACCGCCAAGAACGTGTTCCTGTGGCCGGACCGCAGCTATGTCCGCAAGGGCCTGGAGGCCTACTTCACCGTGCTGACCGAGGTCATCTGGGGCAAGCGCCGGATCATGGAGGTCTATCTCAACGTGGTCGAATGGGGTCCCGGCTTCTACGGCGCCGAGGCGGCCGCCCAGCACAACTTCGGCCACTCGGCCAAGCGCATGTCGACCTTCGAGGCCTCGCGTCTGGTCGCCATCCTGCCCAGTCCGCTGAAGTGGAAGGCGGTCAATTCCGGCGCCTATGTCCAGCGCCGCGCCGGCACGGTGGCCGAACGCGTCGGCACGGTGCGTAATGACGGCTTGTCCGGATGCGTTCTAAGGGAGTAGGGGCTGAGGGTAAGACTGCCATGCGGGAGGGCCGCCGGATGAAGACGCTGATCATTCTCGCGGGCGCCGCGCTCCTGGCCGGCTCCGCCTTGCCCGCCGTGGCCCAGCCGTCCGACCAACTGCCGCGGATCACCGAGGCCCTGCCGCTGTTCTGCAAGGACGAGCAGGGCGACGTCAAACCGATCCCCTACGTCACCATGGGCACGGTGATGCGCAAGTTCGCCGAGCGCTATCACTTCAACCTGGTGGTCCAGCCGAGGCCCCTGGTGCTGACCTTCGCCAACCCCGGCGAGACGCCGTTCTACATCCGCTACCAGGCCGACTATTATAAGGACATCAACGGCCGTCCCGGCGTGCTGCTGATCTCCGCCCACGTCTCGCTGGAAAACACCGACGACGAGTTCAAGGGCACGGGCATGTGCTTCTTCACCGCCTTCGGCAAATAGGGTCACGCTCAAGCAGCGAGCGGATGCGAGCGGTAGCGCAAAATAAAGGCCCGGCCCCCGCGAGGGGACCGGGCCAAAGTTCAGGTCGTTACCGCGTCTAGAAGCGGTAGGTCGCTTGCATGCCGACCGTGCGGGGCTTCTGGTAGATCATCTGCAGGTAGGGGTTGAAGCTGCCGTAGGCGGTACAACCCACGCCGCCGGCGGTGGTGCAGGAGCTGATGCCGTTGCCGGCGTTGCCGATCTGCTGCTTGGAGTCGGTCAGGTTGTTCGCATAGACGTCGACCTCGACCTTGCCGAACGTCATGCCGCCGCGCAGGTTGACCATGTTGGTCGCCCCCACCTGGCGTTGGAACGGCGCGTAGTTGAGCGCGCCGAAGGTGGAGCCCTGCTCGAACTTGCCCTGGAAGTTGTCGTCGACCCGAACGAAGGTCGGGACGCCGCGCACGGTGAAGTCGTAGCGGACGCCCAGGGTGCCTTGCAGTTCCGGCACGCCCAGGGGATCGCCCGAGTTGTAGGCCGGCTGCGAAGTGACGCCCTTGCCCGACGGGCCCTTCACGTCCTGGGTGTAACGGGCGCGGGTGTAGCCGGTCGACAGCGAGAACAGCAGGCCGGACACCGGACGGTAGTCCAGCTGCAGGTCGAAGCCGTTGGAGGTCGCGGTGCCGCCGTTCTGGTTCCAGCCCGGGCAGCCGGTGACCGTCTGGGTGACCTGAATGTTGGTCCAGTCGATCTTGTAGGCCGAGGCGTTCAGCTGCACGCGGTTGTCGAGCATGCGGAACTTGCCGCCCAGCTCATAGCTCCACACCGAGTCCTGATTGTAGGTGGTGGGGATGTCGTTGACGGTCAGGCCGTAGATGGCAAGGCCGGGCGCGCAGGCGGGGTTCAACGGGGCGTTCAGGCCGCCGGCGCGGTAGCCCTTGGCCGCTGTCATGTAGATCAGCTTGTCGGGGGCGAAGTCGTATTCGATGCTGGCCTTGGGGGTCAGCGGCGTGGACTTCACCGAGGCGCTGATGATCGCGCCGGGCGAGGAGGCGAAGTTACGGCCCACGTTGTAGAAGCCGTAGTTGGCCTGAGTGAAGTTGAACTCGGTCTGCGAGATGCGCAGGCCGCCGGTCACCTTCAGCTTGTCGGTGATCTTGTAGGTGGCTTCACCGAAGGCGGCCAGGTCCTTGTCCTGCAGGCGGGCGTGCAGTTCCGACATCACGCCCGGGGTCGCGGCGACTTGGCCGCCGTAACGTTGCGAGGCGGTCAGGCCGTCGAACAGCAGGTAGTCGGGCGTGTATTCGCCCCTCACCTGCCAGTCGATGTTGGTCACCAGGTCCTGGTAGAAGATGCCGCCGACGTAGGTCAGGCGCTGGTCGGTCGGCGAGTTGATGCGGAATTCCTGCTCGATGCCGCTACGCTTGTTCACGGCGTCGAAGATGCCGGCGTAGTTGGGGTTGCCGCGCCAGATCGGGAAGCCGGTCTTGCCCGGGTTTTCCGAGACCTGCTGCGTGCGCAGGATGTCGTAACCTTCGTCGCCCTGGCCGGTCGACCGGTCGTGGACGTAGGAGGTCACCGATTTCAGGGTGTGGTTGCCGAGCCGGTAGTCCAGCGTCATGGCGATCACGTCGCTCTGGGTGGTGTTCTCGTCGTTGCGCTGCGAGTAGGGCGAGAAGGTCGCGTAGTCGCCCAGGTTATAGGGCCCATAGCTGTAGGACGGGCGCTGGTAGATGCCATTGATCGTCTGGCCCTGGACGGCGTTGGCCGGGCAGGTCACGGCGGACGGGCCGGAGCCGTTGGTCGCGGCGCGGGTGGCGTTGTTGAAGCACAGCGGAGCGGAGTTGTAGACCGCGCTCGGCGCGCGCTTGCCGTCGATGCCGACGATGACGGTCGACGAGTCGTTGCCGCCCGGGTTCCAGAAGTCGGAATGGTAGGCGTTGACCAGCGCGCTCAGGTCGTCGTTGACCTGCCACTTCACGGCGCCGCGGAAGGCCCATTCCCGGCGGCGGTTGAAGTCCTTGTCCACCAGGGTGTTGGTGTAGGGGTTGATCTTGTCGATCCAGCCGGCGTTGTTGCGCAGCATGGCGCTGGCGCGGAAGCCCAGCTTGTCCTGGATGATCGGACCGCCGACAGCGGCGCCCAGTTCGTCGCCCATGCCGCCGTGATTGACCCGGTTCACTTCGGTGCGAATCGTGCCGCTGTAGGTGCTCAGGCTCGGGGTCGGGGTGATGAAGCGGACCGTGCCGCCTTCCGAGGAACCGCCGTACAGGGTGCCTTGCGGACCCTTCAGCACTTCGACGCGGTCCAGGTCGAACAGGATCGGGATCGGCGCGCCGTTGATCTGCGAGCCGCCGGAATTGGCCCGCTTGGTGATCGAGGTGTCGTCCAGATAGACGCCGGTGGTGGCCGCGCCGACGGTCGCGACGATGCCGCGGATGCCGAAGGTGCCCACGCCCGAACCGGTCGAGGGGGTGCCGGCGGGATAGGACAGGACCAGGGCGGGAACCGTGTTGGTCAGATCGACGGCCGTCTTGACGCCCTGCTGGTCCAGCGTGCGCTGGGTCACGGCCGATACGGTCATGGCGACGCGGTTGACGGTCGAGGCTTGGCGAGTCGCGGTGACGACCACTTCTTCAAGGGCGTTGTTGGCGGCGGGGGCCTGGGCCATGGCGGGACCCGCCAGGATCATGGCCGTGAAGGCCGTCGTGGAAAGCAAGCCAGTCTTCGATAGGAACGAACGCGTAGTCATAATTTCCCTCCCCCCGGCGTGATCGCCGATTTGTGGTCAGGAGTAGATTGTAGGCTGTTGCAGCCTGGAAGCAAAATGACGGGAACTTTTTCCTCAATCGTCAAAAATTCTGTCAACCATCTGTATTGTAAAGATAAACTATATCTAGTTGACGTTTCAAGGATGCGGCAACAATGCGACTATTATGTCACACCGCCTTCCCATCGCACTCAATTTGACGGCGCTGTATAAAAAAATTCGAGTCGCTTTTCGCGTTCCGCGCGAATCTGGCCCAGGGCTTACGCCAGCTTGATCTCGCGCAGGCGCTGCAGCAGGAACGCATGCGCCGTGATCGGCTCCGGGTAGCGGTCCGGATGCTCTCCATCGACGCATTGCGGCAGGGTGCGGATCTCGTATTCCGGTTCGAAGTGCAGGAAGAACGGCGTCGAATAGCGCGACACGCCGCGCCGCTCGGGCGGCGGATTGACCACTCGGTGGGTGGTGGAGGGCAGGGCGTGGTTGGTCAGCCGCTGCAGCATGTCTCCGATGTTGCACACCACCGCGCCGGGCGGCGCGTTGATCGGCAGCCAGCGGCCGTCGCGGTCCAGCACCTCTAGCCCGGCCTCTTCTGCTCCGAGAAGCAGGGTGATGACGTTGATGTCTTCGTGCGCCCCGGCCCGCACCCCCGGCGCGTCGGCGTCGATCGGCGGATAGTGCAGCAGCCGCAGGATCGAATTGCCCAGCCGCACCGGCTCGTCGAAGAAGCCGTCGCCGATCGTCAGATAGTGGGCGATGGCCCGCAGGATGCGCCGCCCCAGCTCGTCCAGTCCGGCGTAGAGCTGCGCCACATAGGCCTCGAACCCGTCGATCTCGGTCGGCCAGATATTCTCGGGCATATACTGGCGATAGGGATGTCCCGGCGGCAGCTCGCGCCCGACGTGCCAGAACTCCTTCAGGTCGCGGTGCGCCGCGCCCTTGGCCGTCTCGATGCCGAACGGGGTATAGCCGCGCTGCCCGGCGCCGCCCTCGATGTGATAGGCGCGCTTGGTCTCGTCCGGCAGGGCGAAGAACGCCTTGGTCCGCGAAATCGCCCCCTCGACCATCCCCGGCGCCAGGTCGTGATCGGCCACCACCGCGAACCCATAGCGGGCGAACGAGGCCCCCAGCGCCTGAGAAAAAGCCTCGAAATCGCGGTCGTACAGGCTCAGCGAGACAGGCTCGATACGGGGCAGGTCGGAGGCTGGCGCGTTCATCCCGCAAGTTTAGCCGACGCGTCCTCCCCTGTGTAGCGGTCGCGAAACGGGGGAGTGGTGGAGGGGGCGGGCCAACGCACCGCCGAATTCACTTTCTCATCCGCCCCCGCTTATCCCCGCGCCCGTCCTGGTGTGCACTAACCCCATGTTCCGCCCCATCATGACCGCCGCCCTCGCCCTGCTGGCCACGGCCGCCCCCGCCCACCCGGACTTCACCGGCCTGTGGCTGATCACCTCCGGCGAAAAACGCGTCGTCCCCGCCGAGGTCGAAAGCCTCCTCACCCCTGCCGCCAAGGCCCGCATGGACGCCCGCAACGCCCAGATCGCCGCCGGCTTCCCGCGCGTCGAAGGCCACCTGCGCTGCGAGCCCGCCGGCATGCCGCAGCTGATGGCCGCGCCCTTCGCCATCCAGATCATGCAGAACGCGGACCGCATCCTGCTCGACGCCGAGATCTCCAACCTGCCGCGCACCATCCTCTTCCGCGCCGCCCACCCCGCCGACATCGACCCCAGCTGGAACGGCCACGCCATCGCCGGATGGCGCGGCAAAGCCCTGGTGATCGACACTGTCGGCCTCAGCGACGACGCCGTGCTCGACTTCAACTTCGACCCCACGGTGTTCCGCACCGAAGCGCTGCACATCACCGAAGTCTGGACCCTGGAAAACGGCGGCAAGATGCTCGTGGACCAGATGACCCTGGACGACCCCAAGACCTTCGTCCGTCCCGTGACGGTCACCTACCGTTACGCCAAACGCCCGCGCACCGAGACCCTCCTGGAAAAGCCCTGCGATGTAGACGCCAAGGCCCTCCTCGACTTCGAGAAGACCTATCCCCGGGAGAACAAATACAAGCATCCGTTCTGACCTCCCCCGCAGCAGGCGGCGGGAGGGGGGCCACGGGCCGAGCGCGGCGCGAGCCGTGCGAAGAGCGCGTGGTGGGGGGCGGGCTGCGGCAGGAGAGTTAGGTTGGGGAGGATTGGCCCTTTGAAGCGGCGCGACTTGACACGACACGCTTGCTCTCCCGCCGGGTAATGATCCATGCGGCCCCAAAAAGCGCTATTTCCAACAACTGCCACAACAGGCCGATGCGGCCGATGAAATTCATGATCGCGAGGGGCATGGCGAGCAAAACGCACGCAAGCGCCAACAAGGTTTGGCTCCTCTGATGGTGCAGTACTTCTGGCGGTTTCTCGGCTTGTTGTTTTAGTGTTTCCCCCAAAATCCCCCGCACCGCCGCGTCCAAATCCCCGCCCTCGAACAGATACCCCCGCACCCCCGCCCGCCGCGCCGCCTCCAGGTCGCTCGGCTTGTCGCCGATCAGGAACGACCGCTCCTTGTCGATGGCGAAGTCGCGCATGGCCCGCAGCAGCATCCCCGGGTTGGGCTTGCGGTCGGGCGGATCGGGATGGCGGTACTTCTCCACCACCGCGTCCTCATGATGCGGCGCGAAGTAGATGGCGTCGATCACGCCCCCGGCCTGGCCCACATGCGCCCGCAGCGCGTCGTGCACCGCGTGCATCGCCGCCTCGTCGTAATAGCCGCGGCCGATGCCCGACTGGTTGGTCACCAGGATCACCAGATAGCCGAGGTCGTTCAGCCGCCGCACCGCCTGCGGCCCGCCGGCGATCCACTCCAGCTCTTCGACCTTGTGCGCATAGCCGTGGTCGACGTTGAACACCCCGTCGCGGTCGAAGAACGCGGCGGGTCTGGCGTTGGGGCTCAGGGCTTGTCCGGATCGTGCGACCATGCGTCCTCGCGAAGCTCCTCGTTGAGGCTGGTGACGTCCCAGGCCTCGTCCACGGTATCGGGTTTCAGGGTGTCCATGTCGGCCTTCAGCAGCCGCCCCATGGTGCTCGCCGCGTCGCGCACGGCCATGACGTAGTTGTCCTCCTCGCCCGACCCCATCCCCAGCCGCTTGGCGATCGGCACCGAAAACACCCCGGCAGCCAGATAGACCAGCGCCTGGATCAGCAAGCTCTGGCCGTTCATCCGCGCAGCTCCCCGATCTCTGGGCCTTCCTGCTCGACCATCACCGCCACGGCGGCAAGGGCCGCCAGCCGCCGGCGATAGGCGTCTGCCCCGGCCTGCAAGGCCAGCTCGGTCTTGGCGCCGGAGGCATGCAGCACGAGCGGCTTTTCCCACTCCATGCCGCACAGCCTTGCGGTCTGCTCCAGCGGCCGCAGGAATTCCTCGATCGAATAGGTGTTGTAGCCCTCCGGGCCGTAGGCCTCGGCCCGCCCGCCGGTGGTGCAGGCCACGAACAGCCGCTTGCCCTCCAGAGCCGTGCCGCCGACCCCGTAGGCGAAGCCGTGCAGCCACACCAGGTCCAGCCACTCCTTCATCAGGGCCGGCGTCGAGTACCAGTACATCGGGAACTGCAGGCCGATGATGGCGTGCTTCAGCAGCCGCTTCTGCTCGGCCCGCACGTCGATGGTGAAGCTGGGATAGACCTCATACAGGTCGTGCAGGGTCACGCCGGCGACCTGCTCGGCGGCCGCCATCATCCGCTGGTTGGCGCGCGAACGCTCCATCGCCGGATGGGCCACGACCAGCAGCATGCCTTCGCCCGTCATCGAATCTCGGTCTCTCGGCGCCATCAATGGGCCCAATCGCAAAGATAGGACGCCGCGACGGATTGAAAATCCACCCCGTCTTTGCGATGCACAATAAGAACGACGTCCAAGGAAACGCCCATGGTCAACAAGGTCTACGCCAACGCCGCCGCGGCGCTCGACGGGCTGCTGTTCGACGGCATGACCTTGATGGCGGGCGGCTTCGGCCTGTCGGGCAATCCGGAGAACCTGATCCCCCAGGTGATGGCCTCGGGGGTCAAGGGCATTACCGTCATCTCCAACAACTGCGGCGCCGACGGCTACGGCCTGTGGATGCTGCTCAACGCCGGCCAGATCAAGAAGATGATCTCGTCCTACGTCGGCGAGAACAAGCTGTTCGAACAGCTCTACCTGTCCGGCCAGCTGGAGCTGGAGCTGAACCCGCAAGGCACCCTGGCCGAGCGCATCCGCGCCGGCGGCGCCGGCATCCCCGCCTTCTTCACCAAGACCGGCGTCGGCACCGTGGTCGCCGAGGGCAAGCCGACCCAGGACTTCGACGGCCAGACCTACGTCATGGAGCGTTGGCTCAAGGCCGACGTGGCCATCGTCAAGGGCTGGAAGGCCGACAGCGAAGGCAACGTCATCTACCGAAAGACCGCGCGCAACTTCAATCCGATGATGGCCACCGCCGCCAAGACCACGGTGGTCGAGGTCGAGGAGATCGTCCCGGTCGGCTCGCTCGACCCCGACGCCATCCACACCCCCAGCATCTACGTCGACCGGGTGATCGTGGGCGCCACCTACGAAAAGCGCATCGAATTCCGCACCACCCGTCCCAGAGAGACCTTCTGATGGCCTGGACCCGCGAAGAAATGGCCGCCCGCGCCGCCGCCGAACTGCGCGACGGCTACTACGTCAACCTGGGCATCGGCATCCCGACCCTGGTCGCCAACTACATCCCCAAGGGCCATGACGTGACGCTGCAGAGCGAGAACGGCATGCTCGGCATCGGCCCCTTCCCCTATGACGAAGACGTCGACCCCGACCTGATCAACGCAGGCAAGCAGACCGTCACCGCCCTGCCGCGCACCGCCTTCTTCTCCAGCGCCGACAGCTTCGCCATGATCCGCGGCGGCCACATCGACATGGCCGTGCTCGGTGCCATGCAGGTCGCGGCCAACGGCGACCTGGCCAACTGGACCATTCCCGGCAAGATGGTGAAGGGCATGGGCGGGGCCATGGACCTGGTCGCCGGGGTCAAGAAGATCGTCGTGGTCATGGAGCACAACGACAAGACCGGCGGCGCCAAGTTCGTCAAATCCTGCACCCTGCCGCTGACCGGAACCCGCGTGGTCGACATGCTGATCACGGATCTGGCCGTCTTCACCATCTCTAAGGATGGCGGCCCCCAACTCATCGAACTGGCCCCCGGCGTCACCGCCGAAGAAGTCGCCGCCAAGACCGAAGCCGCCTACGAGGTGGCGCTCTAGAACTCAGTCTGGGGAAGGGCCGGCGCACCGCCGTCCCTACATCTTCCGGTCCCGCGAACAGACCGACTCCTTCAGCTCGTAACCGGGCTTGCGCACCAGGGTGAACCCCGTCGTCCACGGTTTCGAAAACGTCAGCGGATCGGTGATCGTCACCCGGCCCTCGATGGTGTTGGGCCCCACCAGCCGGTAGGTCTCGCGCACGCTCAGCTTCTCGCTGTGCGGCAGGCCCGAATAGTCCAGCCAGCTCCTGTCGTTGAAGCCGGTGCTGTCGATCACCAGGGTCTTGCCCGCCCAATGCCCCGCTGAATAACCGAGCCACAGCGGATCGAGGTCGGCCACGTCCTTGGGCAT
The DNA here is from genome assembly GCA_947475845.1 of Caulobacteraceae bacterium. Lineage (GTDB taxonomy): Bacteria > Pseudomonadota > Alphaproteobacteria > Caulobacterales > Caulobacteraceae > BOG-938. The sequence goes on from CANJMO010000029.1 coordinate 28,491, forward strand.
CGGCTGCTTCAGGCTGATGATGCGGAAGGTGTGGTTGACCTCATGCACGAAGTTGATGCGGTCCTTCTCCTGCGCGATCAGCACCGGATAGGGCGCGTACAGCAGGCGCGGCACACCGTGCATCCAGCACTTGGCCACCGGGTCCGAATTGGGGTCCGCCTTCAGCGCCGCGGCGTTCTTGCGATACAGGGCCAAGGCGGCGGGCAGCAGCGGCGGCGCCTTGCCGTCCAGCGTCCTCAGCGCGGTGATCCGCTTCGGCATCGCCCACACACCCACCAGAGCGGGCGTGCCGAGCGCGGGCCTTTGGGCGGCGGGCAGGCCGGCCCACGGGTCGGGTGCGGCCCCGGCGGAGGCGGCGGCGAAAACGGCGAGGGCCAGGGCGATCAGGGGGCTTTTCATGGTCATTTCGCCGTCACGATATGGTCCGCGCCCGGCGCGTTGCGGTTGTTCTCCTCGCACGAATATTCCACCACACCGTCGGATCTGAGGTTCTTTTCCAGGTCCGAGCGATAGGCGAAATACAGCCGCCGGGTCCACGGCTGCGCCAGGAAGTCCGGGTCCTCCGTCGTGACCGTCACCGCCAGATCGGTGGCGCCGAAGATGTTCTTGGCCTTGGTCCAGCGCTCGGTCACCTTCAGCTTCGGGCCGCGCGGCACATTGGCCTCGATCCGCGTCTGATCGTTCAAAATGGTGGTCACCACCACCAGGGTATTGCCCTCCCAACGCCCCACCGAATAGCCCAGGAAGCTTAGCGGCTCTCCCGCCGGCGGCGCGCTCCGGTCCATGTGCACGATGCGCACGTTGTGATTGACCTCGTGCAGCATCACGATCTTGCCCGGCATGTAGGTGAAGCGGATCGGATAGGGCGAGAACACCAGCCGCGGCATGCCGTGCGGCAGGCACTGGGTGCCCGCGTCGGCCACCACCCGTCCCCCCGCCTCGCTGTCCACCAGCCGTTTGACCTCCGCCGCGCCCATCGCCGTGAACACCGGTTCGGGCTGGCGCGCGGTGTCGCCTTGGGTCTTGGGGAAGCGGGAGACGTGCCAGACCCCGGTGAAATCGCGCGGGTCGGACGGCGGCGGGGTCGGCTCGAAGCTCTTGGGATCGGCCTTATCCTCGGCGGTCAGCCGCTCGATGATCGACAGGTCCTGCGCGGCGGCGGCGCTCGCCAGTCCGGCCACGGCGAGGGCCGCGATACAGGCGTACTTCAGGCTCTTTGATCGGCGCATAGGCTTCTGGGTCCCATTTGTTGCTGCGTTAGGCTGGGCCAGCCCGTCGCCTCGCGCAAGCCCTCACCTCACCCGCGCGCCACTTCCAATATGCGTCATCCCGGACAAGCGCCCGCAGGCGCGCCGATCCGGGCCCCAGCATCTCCGCCCTGAACCCTGCGAACCAACGGCCTCGTCAAAAATCCGCTCATCCGGCGACCCGATGGGCGGCGCGGAGCAGCCAAGGCCGGGCCCAGATCCCAAGGCGCCGGCGTCCGCTAACGACCGAGGCTGTGTAAAAACGCGAAGCACCGTAGACTCCTGATGCAGCAGCGTTGGGGGTGATGAGATGTCCCGCTTCGTCGAAGGTGAAGACCGCCGACAGCCGGCCCTGCTTCCCAGTTGCCTTGATGATTACGTGTCGCAAGACAATCCGGCGCGGGTGGTCGACATCAAGCCGCACGCCTATGGCCTGGTCTCCGGCGACCCGGTCCGCCTGCGCCAGGTGGTCGGCAATCTGCTGTCCAACGCCGTCAAATTCACCGTCGACGGCCGCGTGACCCTGAACGTCTCGCGCCAGGACGACTAATGGGCCCGCATCGAAGTGATCGACACTGGCATCGGCTTCGAGGCCGCCCAGATCGACCGCCTGTTCGATCGCTTCGTCCAGGCCGACGGCTCGATCACCCGCCGGTTCGGCGGCTCGGGCCTGGGCCTGTCGATCTGCCGCGAACTGACCGAGATGATGGGCGGCCAGATCGGCGCCGCCGGCCAGCCGGGGCAGGGTGCCCGGTTCTGGCTCCAAATCCCACTGCCGCGCGTCGTCGCCCAGGCCGCAACACCCGTCGCCTGAAGCCTGCTCGCCTGAATCTTGTCGCCGAATCCTGTGGACCGAGCGCCGATTCCGGCCCGCCAGTCGCCCAATCATGGTTAACTGCCGGCGCCGGTCGGCCGCGCTCTTGAGGCGTGCCGGCTCCCCTCTGCGGGGGGCCCCGGAAACCCTTAACCCCGTCCTTGTGCGGAACGTCTTATCAACCGATTCTTAACGAAAAAGTCCTGCGCAACCCCCTTCTTCTCATTGACGAGATTCCCGGAGCATGTCCCCATATGTGGGTCTCGGGGGCGTGGTCACACACAACATGTAGAGACGACGGCTTCGCTTCTGCGAATCCGGGGGGCAGGGTTAAAGGGTCTGACATGGTTGGCGGCGAAGCACAGAAACTGATCGACACCGTCGGAGAGCTGGCTCAGGCCCGCGCCCCGGAAAAGCCCCAGCTGCGTCTGGTGAGCAAGGTCGTGGTCGACCGCTCGCGCGACGACGTCCTGACCGATTTCGGCAAGACCACCCTGGAGGACCGCTACCTGCTTCCGGGCGAGTCCTACCAGGACATGTTCGCCCGCGTGGCCACCGCCTACGCCGACGATTCCGAGCACGCCCAGCGGATCTACGACTACGTGTCCAAGCTGTGGTTCATGCCCGCCACCCCGGTCCTTTCAAACGGCGGCGCCGACCGCGGCCTGCCGATCAGCTGCTTCCTCAACGCCGTCTCCGACAGCCTCGACGGCATCGTCGGCGTCTGGAACGAGAACGTCGCCCTGGCCTCGCACGGCGGCGGCATCGGCACCTATTGGGGCGGCGTCCGCTCCATCGGCGAGAAGGTCAAGGGCTCGGGCC
>CANJMO010000030.1 GCA_947475845.1 Caulobacteraceae bacterium
ACCGCGCTGCGCAGCCTGGGGGCTCCGCGCGGACGCCTCTTGCCACCCACCTAAACCCAGGCTCAGATCAACCCAGGACTCTCGTTATGACTGGATGATAAATTGGGGGTCACGTCATTGGCAGGCCGCACCCTCCAAGCACTAGCCACGGACCGCGCCTGGAACCAAGGGTGGTGGTGTCCTTAACCTTGTTTCAAAACCCCCGGTTTACCGTGATCGTCTCGATGGTGGGCACGGAGCGGGCGTATGACGCTGGAGGCAACCTGGGTTTCGCGCGACGATAGCCGGGCTATTGCCTGGCGCGGCGCGCTTGTGGCCCTGGCTGCGGCCAGTCTGGCGGCCTGCGCCGGCGGCCCGCGTCCGGACCTGGACACCGCTAACACCGGCGGCGCACCGACCTCGCGCTACGCCGGCTACAAGGTGGGCAAGCCCTATCAGGTGAAGGGCGTCTGGTACTATCCCAAGGACCAGCCGAACTACGACGAGATCGGGATCGCGTCCTGGTACGGCGAGCAGTTCCGCAACCGCTACACCGCCGACGGCGAGGTGTTCGACATGGCGATGGCCTCGGCCGCGCACAAGACTCTGCCGCTGCCCAGTCTGGTGGAGGTGACCAACTTGGCCAACGGCAAGACGCTGGTGGTTCGGGTCAACGACCGGGGACCGTTCGTGGAGGGGCGGGTCATCGATCTGTCCCGCGCCGCCGCGGCCGAACTGGGTTTCGTCGGCGCCGGGGTGACCAAGGTGCGGGTCCGCTATGTCGGTCAGGCCGAGGCGCCGCCCGAACCGCGCCAGGATCTGGCTTCCCGCCTGCCCAAGCCTTCGCTGAAGGCGCCGCCGGTCAATCTGTCGCCGCCGCCGGTGGAAATGGCCGCACTCACCCCGCCGGCGCCGCCCATGGCGCTTGCTCCTTTGGGCATGACTCCTCTGACGCCGCCACCGAGCGTCGAGAGCCTCGCGCCGCTGGCCGCTCCCATGGCCGCGCCGATCGTCATGTCGGCCTTGACGGCGCCCGGGCCGGGCCAGGTCTCGCAGACCGCCCTGGCGCCGCTCGCCAACTCTGCCCGCCCCTCATACATCGCTCCACCCGAGGCGGGTCCCGAGGCGCAAGCGCTAGACGCCGTCGCGCAGGCCCCCGCGGCGGCGGGACGGCTGTCGGACGTCGACTCCTTGCTGGGCGGAGCCGGGTCTCTTGCTTCGACCGTCTCCAGCGCCGCCGGAGGCTTGGCTCAGCAAGTGGCGAGCCTCCCGGTCGGAACGGGCATCCAGGTCCAGGCCGGTGTGTTTTCCAGCCAGGCCAATGCGGAGCGCCTGTTGTCGCATCTGACCGGATCCGGCGCCCCGACCGTCGAGCCCTTCGTGCGCAACGGCCAGACGCTCTATCGGGTGGTTGTGCGAGGCGTAACCAATCCGTCTCAAGCCGCGGCGATCCGCGATCAGGCCGCAGCCTTCGGGTCGCCGGGAGCCCAGATCATAACCGGGCTGTAAAATCCGCCGCCAGAGCTTGCACCCGCCGGCGAACCGGCCAATGTGAGGCCTGTGGCGCGCGGACAATTCATCACTTTCGAGGGCGGGGAGGGGGCGGGGAAATCCACCCAGGTCCGCATCCTCGCCGAACGGCTGAAACAGGCCGGGATCGAGGTCGTGGCGACCCGTGAGCCGGGCGGCTCCCCGGGCGCGGAAGCGATCCGCGCTCTGCTGGTCACCGGCGATCCGGACCGCTGGTCCGCCGTCAGCGAAACCCTGCTGATGTACGCCGCCCGTCGCGACCACATAGAGCGCACCATCCGTCCGGCCTTGGAGCGCGGCGCCTGGGTGATCAGCGACCGCTTCCACGACTCCAGCCGCGCCTACCAAGGCGCCGGCGGCGGGGTCGATCCGGCACTGCTGGAGGCGATGGAGACCTTCGTTCTGGAGCACACCCGCCCCGACCTGACGCTGATCCTGGACCTGCCGGTAGACAAGGGCCTGGAGCGGGCGAACGCGCGGGGCGGGGCGGAGGCGCGTTTCGAAGCCAAGGGAACAGCCTTCCACGAACGGCTGCGCGACGGCTTCCTGGCCATCGCCGACAGCGAGGCCGGGCGGTGCGCCATTGTCGACGCCATGGGCACGCCGGAATCCGTGGCCGAGGTGATCTGGGCCGTGGTGCAAACCCGGTTGCCGATCGGAAACCAGCCGTGAGCGCTTCGGAAGCCCCGCATCCGCGCGAGGTGTTCGGCTACGACGGCAGCGAGGCGGTCGAGACGGCGTTCCAGGAATCCCTCGATCGTGGCCGGTTGCACCATGCCTGGCTGCTGACCGGGCCAGAGGGCGTGGGCAAGGCGACCTTCGCCTATCGCGCGGCGCGGCGACTGCTGGGCGCGCGGGCCGACGCCGACTATGGCCTGCTCGGCTCCGATCCTCACGACCCGGTCAGCCGGCAGGTCGCCTCGCGCTCGCATCCGGACCTGATGGTGCTGGAGTTGGCGACCGATGACGGCAAGCCGCGCAAGAGCATTCCCGTGGACGATGCGCGCAAGCTGCCGGAATTCTTCTCCAAGGCCCCGGCCAGCGCGCCATACCGGGTCGCCATCGTCGACGCCGCCGACGACATGAATATCAACGCCGCCAATGCCTTGCTTAAGACTCTTGAGGAACCTCCGGCGCGCGGCGTGCTGTTTCTGGTGTCTCACGCGCCGGGCGGGCTGCTGGCGACGATCCGCTCGCGCTGTCGCCGGCTGGCGTTCGCACCGTGGAGCGAGGCGCGCATCCAGGACTTCCTGCAGGGCCGTATGGGCCTCGGCGCGGACGAAGTCAGCCGCCTGGCGCAGATGGCTAAGGGCGCGCCGGGCCGAGCGCTGTCGATGGCCGAGGGCGGAGCGCTGCAGGCCGACGCCGTGGCCCATGAAATCCTCAGCCGGCTGCCGGACGCCGACGACTCCGCCCTGCTTGCGGTGGCCGACAGCTTCCGCGGGACGGAGGGCCAGAAGCGCTTCGACGTGTTGCTGGAACGGATGGCGGATCAGGTGCACGGCATGGCCGTAAGGGCGTCGGAGGAGGGTGCATCGGCGGAAATCGACCGCTGGGCGCGGGCGTGGGAAGGACTGGCGACGCTGCCCCGCGAGGTGGAAGCGGTGAACCTGGACCGCGCCGACGCCTTCTTCACCGCTATCGGCCGTCTGCGCCAGGCGGCGAGGGTCTAGCTGTGCTGATCGACAGCCACGTCAACCTCCACGCGCCGCAGTTCGCCGATGACCAGGGCGCGGTGATCGAGCGGGCGCGCGAGGCCGGCGTGCAGCTGATGCTGACCATCTGCGACAAGGTCTCGTCGTTCGAGGCAGTTCACGCCATCGCCATGGCCCATGACGACATCTGGGCCACGGTCGGCACGCACCCGCACGAAGCCAAGGAAAATCCGTCGCTTGAGGCGAAAACCCTCAAGGCCCTGGCCGCTCGGCCCAAGGTGGTGGGGATCGGCGAATGCGGATTGGATTTCCACTATGACCTGTCGCCGCGCGCGGTGCAGATCGAGGTGTTTCGCCAACACATCGCGGCGGCCCGCGACTCGGCGCTGCCCTTGGTGGTGCACACCCGCGAAGCCGACGAGGTGATGGGCGACATCCTCGAGGACGAATACGCCAAGGGACCGTTCAAGCTGCTGATGCACTGCTACACCTCTGGCCCGGACCTGGCGCGCCGCGCCGCGGCGCTGGGCGCCTGGTTCTCGGTGTCCGGCATCGCCACCTTCAAGGCGGCGGAAGAGGTGAGGGCGGTGATCCGCGAGATGCCCGAGGATCGCATCATCGTCGAGACCGACTGCCCGTATCTGGCCCCTGTTCCGTTCCGCGGCCGTCGCAACGAGCCGGCCTATATCACTCATATCCTTGGAAAATTGGCCGAAGTGCGCGGCTGGACCCTGGCGGAGGCCGAGGCTCGCACCACCACGGCTTTCTTCGACCTGTTCCACACCATCCCTTTGCCGGCGGAGCTGGCATGAGCGGGCGCTTGGAATATGTGATCCTGGGCTGCGGATCGTCCGGGGGGGTGCCGCGGGCTGACGGAAACTGGGGCGCGTGTGATCCGGCCAATCCGAAGAACCAGCGCAGCCGCTGCGCCATGATGGTGCGCCGGCGCTCGAACGACGGGCCCGAGCACGAGACCACGGTGCTGATCGACACCTCGCCGGACCTGCGGCTGCAGACGGCGGCCGCGGGGATCAAGCGGGTCGATGCGGTGCTGATGACCCACGACCACGCCGATCAGGCCAACGGCATGGACGATCTGCGCGCCTTCTACCTGCGTAATCAAAGGCGCACGCCGTGCTTCATGGACCCGCGCACATGGGAAAACCTCGGCCGCCGGTTCGCCTATATCTTCGAGGGCGAGGGCGGCTATCCGGCGATTTGCGATCCGCTGCCGCTGCCGGCCTTCGGCGAGCACTGGAGCATCGACGGGCCATCCGGCGCCATACCCGTTCAAACCTTCGATCAGGACCACGGCGACATCAGGTCCATCGGATATCGCATTGGCGACGTTGCCTATTCCAGCGATGTCGTAGGTTTGCCGGAGAGCAGCTTCGAGGTTCTGGCGGGGGTGCGGGTATGGATTCTCGACGCCTTGCGTTACCGCGGCCATCCGACCCACGCCACGGTCGAACAGGCCCTTAAATGGGTCGAGCGGGTCAAGCCCGAGCGGGCGATCCTGACCAACATGCACATCGATCTCGACTATGAGACGCTGAAACGCGAGCTTCCGGCGGGGGTGGAGCCGGCGTATGACGGCATGAGCTTCAGTTAATGGCGCTCGATATGGGACTGAAACGACTAGCGTTTGTCTTTGCCTTGGTTCTCGCGGCGCCTGGAGCTCACGCGGCATGCGCGCCGCCGAAGCTGGTGCACATCGTGACCACGGAGATCACGCCGAGCCTCGATCCCATGGCGTTCGATCGCTTGCCCAAGAACTTCTACCGCGAGGGCGACAAGCATCTGCGGCTGGAGGAACAACAGGACGACGCCAACAAGGTGTACGGCCTGGCGGTGATCAGCGAGCCCAATATCTGGATGGCTAACCTGTACGACGGCACCGGGCGGCATATCGTCGATCCGAACCCCAACGCGGCGACCACAGCGGCGGTTTTCCCGGACGACCGGATTTCGCCGCGCATCCTGGACCTGGAGTTCGGCTGCGAAGCGGCGTTCGTCGCCGCCAAGGCGCCCAAGGTCGACCGGACCGAAACCGTGAGCGGCGCGTCCTATGCCGTGCATAGGTTCATCGATGGCATGGAAGTCGTTGAAGTTCTTTTCAAATCCGGTGATGCGGCGCCGGCGTTCGCGCGGTATTATCGCGACGGAAAGGTGGTGTGGGAACTGCGCTACGATCTGTATGACGTCGCCGCCGCCGCCGATCTGGACATGTTCACAGCGCCCAAAGGGATCAAATACGTCGAGACCCAGCTCAAGACCGCGCCTTAGCTCTATATACAATTTCTGATAATATTCATTAGACGCATTTTAGATATGTCTTTGGGCTAGGCGTTTGACGCTTTCCAACTCTCCCTGGCCCCGCTCGATGTTGCCAACACCAGCGTTGCGCTAGGGAGCCTCATCGCGATACTCGCCTGCCATGCAAGCCGTCCCAGAAGCGTAGCCGGAAACGTCCCGTAGAATGCAACCAGGCCGGCTTACCCGTCGTAACCTCGCGCTGTTCGCCGCGCCGTGCCTGGGCCTCGCCGGTATCGGCCTGCCGCTGACGGTCTATCTGCCGAGCTTCTACTCCGCCCAGCTGGGCATGGAACTGAGCGCCGTCGGCGTGGCGTTCATGGTGGTGCGGCTGCTGGATATCGCCCTGGATCCGGTGCTTGGCGTACTAATGGACCGCACCCGCACTCGTTTTGGGAGGTTCAAGCCATGGCTGGCCGCCGGAATTCCGCTGCTGATGCTGGCTTCGGGCCTGCTGTTCTTCGCCCGGCCTGGCGTCGGCTCCGCCTATCTCATCGCCGGCCTGTGTCTGGCCTATGGCGGCTGGTCGATCTGCGTCCTGGCGCAGACCTCGTGGGGATCGCTGCTCAGTCCGCACTACAACGAGCGCTCGCGGGTCTACGGCTGGTGGCAGGCGTTCAATCTGATCGGGCTGCTGATGATCCTGACGCTGCCGATCGCCGCCAACCGCATCGATCCCGGCCCGGCCACCGGCATCCGCTCCATGGGCCTCTATCTGATCCTGATGCTGCCCCTGTCAGCGGCCTTAGCCGTGCTGTTCGTCAAGGAGCCCCCTCCTTTGGCCACCGCGCCCCTGGCCAAGCTGTCGGACTGGCCCAAGCTGATGCAATCGGCGTCGGTGCGCCGCATCCTGCTGGTCGACCTGATGATCGGGCTGGCGTTCGGCATGGACGGCGCCCTGTTCCTGTTCTTCTTCACCAAGGCCAAGGGCTTCACCGAAGGGTTCGCCAGCATCGGCCTGCTGCTCTATTTCATCGGCGGCCTGATCGGCGGCCCGCTGTGGACCGCGGTCGCCCGGCGCTTCAGCAAGCACCTCGCCCTCGCCGCAGCCAGCTTCTGCAGCATCGCGGGATTGCTGGTGCTCTATGTGATCCCCAACGGCCACCAGGGCTGGGGCGCAGCGGCTTCGGTGATCTCGGGGCTGCCCTACGCCGCCGCTAACCAGCTGATGCGTTCGCTGATGGCCGACGCCGGCGACGAGGAGAAGCTGAAGAGCGGAGTCGACCGCACCGGCCTGCTCTATGCGGTGCTGACCGGCACGTCGAAGATCGGCGCGGCCCTGGCCGTGGGTGTCACCTTCGTCGGCCTCGACATGTTCGGCTTCGACCCCCACAGCGATCATAACGGCGCCGAGGCCGTGTTCGGGCTGCACAGCCTGTTCCTCGGCCTGCCCGGCCTGCTGTTTGTCCTCGCCGCCCTGATGCTGATCCGCTATCCCCTGACCCGTCAGCGCCACGACGAAATCCGCGAGGCGCTGGAGCGCCAATCTGCCTCCAGCTAGGCTTCCGCCATGCCCTTCGAGCCGCCCTCCCCGCAGCTGCCGCCCCTGGACCGCCTGCTGGAGATCATGGCCCACCTGCGCGACCCGGACGGCGGCTGCCCCTGGGACATCGAGCAGACCTTCGCCACCATCGCGCCCTACACCGTCGAGGAAGCCTATGAGGTGGCCGACGCCATCGAACGCGGCGATCTAGACGACCTGAAGGGCGAACTGGGCGACCTGTTGTTCCAGGTGGTGTTCCACGCGCGCATGGCCGAGGAGCAAGGCGCGTTCGACTTTAAGGATGTGGCCGCGGCCATGGTCGACAAAATGGTCCGCCGCCATCCGCACGTCTTCGCCGGCCAGACCTATGTCGATGTCGCCGAGCAGACCGCCGCCTGGGAAACCATCAAGGCTAATGAGCGCGCCGCAAAAGGCCGCGCTGCCAGCCTGCTGGACGATGTGCCGCCGAGTCTGCCCGGCATGACGCGGGCCGTGAAGCTGACCAAGCGGGCCGCGAGGGTCGGGTTCGACTGGCCGAGCACCGATGAGGTGCTGGCCAAGCTGCGCGAGGAGCTGGAGGAACTGCAGGTAGAGATCGACGCCGGCGACCTGCCCAAGGCCCGCGCGGAGTTGGGCGACCTGCTGTTCGTCTGCGCCAACCTGGCGCGCAAGCTGGATGTCGATCCGGAAGATTCCCTGCGCGCCGCCAACGCCAAATTCACGCGCCGGTTCAGCCACATAGAAAGGGTTCTTGCCGAGCGCGGATCGAGCCCGGAAAAGTCCGATCTGGCCGAGATGGACGCGCTCTGGGACGAAGCCAAGGCGCTGGAGCGCAAGGCGCTCTAGGAGGCCAACGCCCCAGGATAGAGCCGCTCGAACTTGCCCAAGGCCTGGGCGTCGAGCTTGACCTCCAGGTGCAGACCGCCGTCAGGCATATCCTCGCGCAGCATCACCCGGCCGTTTCGATAGAGCCAGGCCAGGGCCTCGCCGTCGTTGGGGCCGAGGTCGGCGGCGACCGGGGCGTCGTCGTCCACCAGGGTCGCCAGATGGGCCAGAAGCGCGTCACACCCCTCGCCCGTTACCGCTGAAACGGCAACGGCGGGATGGTCGCCGAATTCCAGAGAACGGCTGGCCTTGGTCAGCAGGGCCTCGCGGTCCTCGTCGCCCAGGTTGTCGATCTTGTTCCAGACCTCGATCAGGGTCTGGCCTTCGTTGCCGGCGTCCAGTTGCTTGAGCACCGTGCGCACGTCCTCGGCCTGGGCGGCGCTCTCCTCGCTGGCGATGTCGCGCACGTGCAGGACCACATTGGCTTCCTGCACTTCTTCGAGGGTGGCGCGGAAGGCGTCGACCAGTTCGTGCGGCAGGTCGGAGATGAAGCCCACGGTGTCGGACAGGATGGCGGGCCGGCCGCCCGGTAGGGCGACGGTGCGCAGGGTCGGGTCGAGGGTGGCGAACAGCATGTCCTTGGCCTCGACCTGGGCTTCGGTCAGGCAATTGAACAGGGTCGATTTGCCGGCGTTGGTGTAGCCGACCAGGGCGATGGTCGGGAACGGCGCGCGCTTCCTGGCGTCGCGCTGCAGGGTGCGGGTACGGCGGACCTCGTCCAGCTCCTTCTTGAGGCGGCCGATCTTGTCGGCCAGCAGGCGCCGGTCGGTTTCGATCTGGGTCTCGCCAGGGCCGCCCATGACGCCGAAGCCGCCGCGTTGGCGCTCCAAGTGGGTCCAGGTGCGCACAAGGCGCGAGCGCTCATAGGCCAGCCGGGCCAGTTCGACCTGCAGCCGGCCCTCGCGCGTGCGCGCGCGACGGGCGAAGATTTCCAGGATCATGCCGGTGCGGTCGAGCACCTTGACCTGCCAAGCCTTCTCCAGATTGCGCTGCTGCACTGGGGTCAGGGCGTCGTCGACGACCGCGACATTGACGTCGAGTTCTTCGCAAAGCTCACCGAGCTCGGTCACCTTGCCCTTGCCGAACAGGGCGCCGGGCGTGGGCGCGCGCAGAGCGGTGATGCGGGCCTCGCGCACCTCCAGATCAAGCGCCTGGGCCAAGCCAACGGCCTCTTCCAGACGCGCCTGGGGCGTGCGCAGGAGGCCTGCGCCGGGCCGGACAGGATGGATGACCAGGGCGGTCTGGGGGATGGGAGTCCAATCGACCCCTTTGGAGCCTTTTGCGCCCTGATGATCGTCCGTCAAATGTGAACTCAATCGTCCTCGTCAGCGGACGGTTCGTACAGTTGAACCGGCTGCGAAGGCATGATGGTGGAGATGGCGTGCTTGTAGACTAGCTGCGACTGACCGTCCCGGCGCAGCAGGACGCAGAAGTTGTCGAACCAGCTGACCATGCCCTGAAGTTTGACGCCGTTGACCAGGAAGATCGTCAGGGGCGTTCTGGATTTGCGGACGCTGTTGAGGAAGGTGTCCTGCAGATTCTGTTTCTTGTCGTTCGACATTCGTCGATCCTTTTTGGTTCGGAAGCCAAACGCTTCCACACACACAGTGAAACTGTAGCCACGCTCCAAGCGGGGCCGCAACCTTTTAGGTGCAGTGCAAACAAGTCCGATTTCGGGCGAAGGTTGCGTAGCCGACCGATAACAACGGTCGATTTAAGTCGGGAGCCCAGCCGTCAGATGGATGTCTGCTTGGCTCGCTGGATATAGGCAGCGCGCAGGGCGCTCGCCACCTGCCCCGGATGGCCATTGGCCACCGGCGCGTCGTCGATCCGGACGATCGGCATCACCAGGGCGCCAGCGCCAGTCAGGAAGGCTTCGCGGGCGGCCTTGGCCTCGGCCACGGTGAAGGCGCGCTCGTCGATGGTGTAGCCGGCGCTCTTGGCGACCTCGATCAGGGTCAGCCGGGTCACGCCGCGCAGGATGTTGGCTCCGATATCGCGGGTGCGCAGGACGCCGTCGGCGTCGACGATCCAGGCGTTGCTGGAGGCGCCCTCGGTGACCAGGCCGTCGGCGTCCACCAACCAGGCCTCGAAGGCCCCCTCCTCCCGCGCCGCCTGCTTGGCCAGGACGTTGGGCAGAAGGTTGATGGTCTTGATATCGCAGCGGCCCCAGCGGTTGTCCGGCAGGGTGATGACGCTGACGCCCTTGGCGGCCTTGGCCTGGGCGGCGGCGCTGTCTCCGGACCGGGCGGTGATGACCACGGTGGGCGCGGTCGGAACGGTCGGGAAGGCATGGTCGCGGCGAGCGACCCCGCGCGTCACCTGCAGGTAGACTATGCCGTAGCGCACCTTGTTACGCCGGACGGTCTCGCGCAGAGCCACGGTCAGGGCCGCCCTGCTCATCGGCATGTCGATTTGCAGCTCGCCCAGGCTGCGCTCCAGGCGAGCGAAATGACCTTTGGGATCGGCCAGCTTGCCGTCGAATACGGCCCAGACCTCGTAGATGCCGTCGCCCAGCTGGTAACCGCGGTCCTCGATCGAGACCCCGGCCTCGGCGTGGCGCAGGAAGCGCCCGTTTACATAGGCCAGCCTCGACATCAGTCTTCTTCGCCTTCCTCGCCGCGCAGGGCGCCGACGCCCAGGCTCTTGAGCTTGCGGTGCAGGGCCGAACGCTCCATGCCGATGAAGGAGGCGGTGCGCGAGATATTGCCGCCGAAGCGCATGATCTGGGCGTTGAGGTACTCCCGCTCGAACACCTCGCGCGCGTCGCGCAACGGCAGGGCGATGATGCGCTCGGGTCCGACCGCGCCGGCCAAACCGGCGGCGGCCGCCTCGGCCGGAAGCATCTCGGCAGTGATCACCTCGTTCGGATCGCCGGTGGCCAGGATCAGCAAGCGCTCGATGTTGTTGCGCAGCTGGCGCACATTGCCGGGCCAGGCGTGGACCTGCAGGGTGGCGATGGCGTCCTCGCCCAAGGTGCGGCGCGCCAGGCCTTGGGCGTTGGAGATGCGGTCGACGAAGTATTCCACCAGCTCGGCGATATCCTCGCGCCGCTCGGCCAGACCGGGGACGCGGATCGGCACCACGCTCAGGCGATGATAGAGGTCCTCGCGGAAGCGGCCGGCGGCGATCTCTTCACGCAGGTCGCGCGAGGTGGACGACACCACCCGCACATCGACCTGAACGTCATTGCCGCCGCCGACGCGGCGGAAGCGCTGCTCGATCAGTACCCGCAGGATCCGCGCCTGGGTCTCCAGCGGCATGTCACAGACTTCGTCGAGATAGAGCGTGCCGCCGTGAGCCCGCTCGAACACGCCGATCTTGGAGGGCTGGCCGCCCGCCCCTTCCTCACCGAACAGCTCCAGGTCGACCCGCTCGGGGGTCATGCCGGCGGCGGCGATCGGGACGAACTCGCTCTGGGTGCGCTGGCTGCCCATGTGGATCATCCGCGCCACCAGCTCCTTGCCTGAGCCCGGCGGGCCCGAAATCAGCACACGGCTGTTGGCGCGCGCGACCTTGGAGATCAGGGTGCGCAGTTGCTGGGCGGCCTGGGAATGGCCGACCATGCCGTCGGGCGTCAGAGTCTGGACGCGCAGGCGGCGGTTCTCGCGGCGCAGGGCCGTGGCTTCCAGAGCCCTCTGAACAACCAGCAGCAAGCGGTCGGATTTGAACGGTTTTTCCAGGAAGTCGTAGGCCCCGCGCTTGATCGTGCTGACGGCGGTCTCGATGTTGCCGTGACCGGAAATCATGATCACCGGCAGGTCCTCGTCGAGCGCCTTGACCATGTCGAGCAGCTCCAGCCCGTCCATGCCGCCGCCCTGCATCCAGATGTCGAGCACCAGCAGGGACGGCTTGCGCGCCCGGATGCCCGCCAGAGCCTCCTCGGAATTGGATGCGGTGCGCACGGCATAGCCGTCGTCCGTCAGAATACCGGCGACCAGTTCCCGGATATCGATCTCATCGTCCACGACCAGAATGTCGGCAGCCATACGCGTATCCGTTCTCTAAGCCTGCGCCGCCGCGCCCGTGGGCTCGGCTGCGTCGTCGTTGTCGCTCGCCCGCATGGGCGGGAATTTCAGGATGACCTTGGCCCCCGGCAGGACCGAGGCGTCCTGCATCAACAGGGCGCCGCCGTGCTCCTCCATGATCCGCTTGACGATCGCCAGGCCGAGGCCGGTGCCCTTCTCGCGGGTGGTCACATAGGGTTCGGTCAGGCGGTCACGGTCCTTGTCGGGCAGACCGACGCCGTTGTCCTCGATCTCGAAGGTCACATGCTCGTCGTCCGACAGCAGGCGGGCGGTCAGGCGGCCCTCCAGTCCCGGCTCGGCCAGGCGGCGGCCGGCGATGGCCTCGGCGGCGTTTTTCAGCACATTGGTCAGGACCTGACCGACCATGCGACTGTCGGCGTTGATCAGGGCGTCCGGGGCCGGCTCGTCCATCTCTACGCCGATATCGGGGCTCGCGACCTTCTGGGCGAATACGGCCTGGCGCAGCAGTTCACGCGCGTCGGTCTCCTCGAAGCGCGGCGCGGGCATACGGGCGAAGGACGAGAACTCGTCGACCATCCGGCCGATCCCCTCGACCTGGCGGATGATGGTGTCGGTGCAGCGGTCGAAGGTGTCCAGATCGCTGGTGATCTCCGAGCGGTACTTGCGGCGCAGGCGCTCGGCCGACAGCTGGATCGGGGTCAGCGGGTTCTTGATCTCGTGGGCGATCCGCTGGGCGACGTCGCGCCAGGCGGCGTTACGCTGAGCGGCCACCAGTCTCGTAATATCGTCGAAGGTCAGCACCAGACCGTCTTCGCCCCCGCCCGAGGCGCGCACACGCAGGCGTCGGGTGTCGCCGCGGCGAACGATGTCGATCTCGTCGCCCGCATCCTGGCCCGCTTTCGAGGCTTTGGCGGCGACGTCGGCCAATTCGGGGGCGGCTTCCGACAGCGGCTTGCCGAAGGCGTCGGCCACGTCCAGGCTGAGCAGGGCCAGAGCGCGGCGGTTGACGGCGGAGATGCGCCCGGCGGAATCCAGGCCGATTACCCCGGCGCTCACTTCGGCCAGCACGGTCTCGATGAACTGGCGACGGGATTCGGCGTCGCTGTTGGCCTGGCGCAGGGCCTTCTGCTGTTCCTGAAGATCGCTCGTCATCCGATTGAAAGCGCGGGACAACACCGCGATTTCGTCTGGATCGTAGCGGGTGTCCACCCGGGCATCCAGATCGCCGCCGGCGACACGGTCAGCGGCGTGGACGAGGCGCGCCACCGGGGCGGCGATGCTGTTGGCCGCGGCCATGCCCATCCAAACCGCCAGCACCAGCACCAGCAGGGTCGTCTCGCCGTAGCTGAGGGCGAAGGCGGCCTGGATGCTGCGCCGGCTCTGCTCGGCGTCTCGGTAGTCGTTGAGGGACGCCTCTGCCTGACGCAGTTGCACCAGCATGCCCGGCTGCACGAAGCGGGCGACATAGAGGTAGGCGTCAGGGAAGGCCCGCAGCCGGTAGATCGTGCGGAACAGGTCCTGGGCCTCGAACGGCTGGGCGATGATTTCCCGGGCGGCGTTCTTCAGCGTGGCCGCGGGCGGCATGACGAAGGGCGGCGCGCCGGCGTTCTCGGCGCGGGCCAGGATGCGGCCGTCGCCGTCGATCAGATAGACGGCGGGAAACTCGTGATAGACGGCCAGCTGGGCCAGCCCCTGGCTGAACCGGATCGGGGCGATCTTGAGCGTCGGGGCGGCGTCGTTGACGTCGTTGGCCATGGCGGTCATGTGCCGCTGCAGGAACGCCTGCTGGTCCTCGACATAGGACTTGTCGACCTTGACCGAGTTGTCGATCACCGACTGCACACGCTTGCTGAACCAGCTGTCGAGCGCGCGGGTGACCAGGGCGCCGAACACCATGGCCACGACGATGGCCGGAACCACGGCCACCAGGGCGAACAGGGTGACGAAACGCAGATGCAGGCGGGCTCCGGCGTCCCTGCCCCGTTCGAACACCAGCTGCAGGACGCGTCGGCCCGCCGCCGCCGACAACAGCAGGATCAGCGCCAGGTTGACGCCAAGAATAATCAGGACGGTGCGGCTGACCGGGCCGATCGGCCCGACGCCGGGGGCGGACGAGGCGAGATAGACGGAAACCGCCGTCAGGGCGGCGGCGACGCCCCAGCCCAGGCCGAAGAGGCCGGAGCCCCAAAAGCGACTCGGCGGACGGGCAAGGCCCGAACGTCCCTCGGCGGACTCACGACTGGAGGGCCCTGACATCGGGGCGCAGCCTAGGCGCCTGTGCCATTAACTCAACAGCTATGTTGCTCCGGCGCCGCAAAAAGGCTTCACATCCTTGTGGCGCTACCGCTCCGGCCGCACCTTCTCGATGCCCAGATCCTGGATCTTCTTGCGCAGAGTGTTGCGGTTGAGGCCCAGAATTTCAGCCGCCCGCACCTGATTGCCGCGGGTGGCGGCCAGGGTCAGACGGATCAGCGGCAGTTCGACTTCCTGCAGCACCCGGTCATACAGGCCGGGCGGGGGACCGCTTTCGGGCTGCTCGGCGAAGTAGGAGATCAGCTTGCGCTCGACCAGGGCCGAGAGGGTCGCAGGGCCCTCCTCCGCCGTCGGGGCGGCCGTGTTGTCCTGCAGCTCACGCTCGACGATGCGGGCGGTAATCACATCCTCGGCGTAGAGAGCGCAGATACGGCGGACCAAGTTCTCCAGTTCGCGCACATTGCCCGGCCAGTCGTGAGCCTTGAGCCGTTCCAACGCGCTGGCGTCGATAGTCTTGGCCGGCAGGCCCTCGCGGTGGGCGCGCAGCAGGAAGGCGCGGGCCAGGTCGGGGATGTCCTCGGTGCGGTCGCGCAGAGGCGGCAGGCGCACCGGAGCGACGTTTAGCCGGAAGAACAGGTCCTCGCGGAACAGCCCTTGGGCGATCAGGCCACGCA
The DNA here is from genome assembly GCA_947475845.1 of Caulobacteraceae bacterium. GTDB lineage: Bacteria > Pseudomonadota > Alphaproteobacteria > Caulobacterales > Caulobacteraceae > BOG-938. The sequence continues at coordinate 14,762 of CANJMO010000030.1, forward strand.
GGTCGCGGTTCGTAGCCGCGATGATGCGCACATTTGGCCGGCGGTTCGTCTTGGGGCTGATGGCCGTTTCCGACCCGTCAATGACCCGCAACAATCGTGTCTGAGCGTCCAGCGGCATGTCGCCGATCTCATCGAGAAACAGGGTGCCCCCGTCCGCCTCGACCAACTTGCCGACATCGTTCTCCGACTTGCCGAACAGTTCGGTCTCGACCCGTTCGCGCGGAACAGCGGCCAAGTTGATGACCACGAAGCGACCATCGCGGCGGCGCCCCAGATCGTGCAGGGCCCGCGCCACCAGTTCCTTGCCGGTGCCGGACTCGCCCTGGAGCAGGACGGTGAGGTCCGCGCCAACAAGGCGGGCGACGGTGCGGTAGACCTCCTGCATCGGCGCCGATCGACCGATCAGGGGCAGGCGCTCGTCGCGCATGGCCCGCGCCTGGGCCTTAGCCGCCTCGGAATCGGCGGGTCGGGACAGGGCGCGCTTCACCGCCGCAGTCATGTCGTCCAGGTCGAAAGGCTTGGGGACATAGTCGAAGGCGCCGATTTCGGCGGCGTTCACCGCCGTCATGAGCGTGTTCTGTGCGCTCATCACGATTACAGGCAGCTTCGGCCGCTGTTTTTTGATGCGCGGCAGAACGTCGAAGACATTCTCGTCGGGCATGACGACGTCGGTGATGACCAGATCGCCCTCACCGTCCATCACCCACTTGAGCAGGGTGGTGGCGTTTCCGGTGGCCCGTACCTGATAGCCTAGCCTGGTGAAGGCCTGGCTGAGCACCAGTCGGATGGAAGCGTCGTCGTCGGCGATGAGGATCTTGGACTGCACAGTCATCCTTCTGGGTTACCCCGGACGTCGGTCATTGTTCGATGGGTAGCGGGACACGAAACACGGTACGGCCCGGCTCTGACTCGAAATCGATCAGGCCCCCATGGGCTGCGACTAATTTTGCGACAAGCGCGAGCCCAAGGCCCGCTCCCATCGCTTTTGACGTGACAAACGGTTGGAACAGGTCCTCGCGCAGGTGGTCGGGCACGCCCGGCCCATTATCCTGCACCTTGACCTCGAGCGGCGCGCCCCGGGCGGACTGACCGCCGGCGCTGCGCACCCGCACACCGTGGCGATAAGCGGTGGTGATGATCACCTCTCCGCGCTCGTCGCCGCGTGAGTGGGCCGCCTCAGCGGCGTTCTTGACCAGATTGAGGAAGATCTGGATCAGCTGGTCTTCGTCGCCAAGGGTATTGGGCAGGGACGGATCGTAGGATTCGCGCAGGTCCAGGCCGTCGGCCACACCGTTGATGGCCAGGGCGCGCACGCGGTCGAGCACGACGTGGATGTTGACCGGCTCGCGCACGGGCACCGCTTCCTCGGAGAAGGCCTCCATGCGGTCCACCAGACGATGGATGCGGTCGGTCTCATCGACGATCAGCTGAGCCAGGGGCACGTCTTCGCTCTTGGCGGCGCCGCGCAGCAGCTGGGCGGCGCCGCGGATGCCGGCCAGAGGGTTCTTGATCTCATGGGCCAGCATGCGGCCGAGTCCGACGACGGTCTTCAGGCCCGCGCTGTCGGCCCGGTCAGGCGATAAGGCGCTTCCCCGCAAGTGCAGGGTCAGCAGCAGGGAGCCGTCGCCCATCGGCGTCGCGGCGCCATCGGCGGGGAACGGCGGGTGGTTGAACAGGTGAATTTCCAGGCCGCGCTCGCGCACGAAATTGTCTTCTGCCTGGGCCCGTTCGATCAGGGACGCCAGGGACGAACCCGGCGGCAGATTGTCGACCAGACGCCCGCGGCTGAGCAGGGCCAGGCCCTGGCCGAATAGTTCCTGGGCGGATTCATTGCAGGCGACTAGTTCGCCCTCGGCGCTGATGATCAGCGCCGGTTCGGGGATCAGATCGAAGGCCGACGCCCGCTGGCGCTCGGTCATATCGCGCTTGGTGGGAGCGTTCATGCGGCCAACCGCTCGCCGCCGCGCCACAGATTTTGGAGCCCCGTCCTCACCTCCTGCGGGTTTTCCAGGCGGCAGAGACGCGCCTTGGCCTCGCGCCGAAGCGCGGCGTCGGCCGGCCAGGGAGCGGCCTCGACGTACCAGCCCAGATGCTTGCGGAAAATCTTCAGGCCCAGGCGTTCGCCATAAAACTCAAGCGCTTCTCCGAAATGCCTGAGAACGATATCGAGCCGCTCGCCGGCGTCTGGATCACGGATGTGGCGTCCCTCAAGGGCGGCGTCGATCTGACTCGCCAGCCACGGGCGGCCATATGCGCCGCGGCCGATCATCACCGCGTCGGCGCCCGACTGTTCCATGGCGGACCTGGCCGAGGCCGTATCGACGATGTCGCCGTTGACGATGACGGGAATGGAGACCGCGTCCTTGACCGCGCGCACGGCGCTCCAGTCGGCGGAGCCGGTATAGAATTGGCAGCGGGTGCGGGCGTGGATGGTGACGGCGGCGGCGCCGGAAGCCTCGGCCCGGGCGGCCAGCTCAGGAGCGTTGCGGGCGCTGTCGTCCCAGCCCAGGCGCATCTTGACGGTGATCGGCTTGTCCACCGCCTCGACCGCCGCCTCGATCAGCGATTGCGCCAGGTCGAGATCGCGCATTAGCGCCGAGCCGGACAGGACGCCGGTGACCTCCTTGGCCGGACATCCGAAATTCAGGTCGATGATGTCGGCGCCCGCTTCAGCCGCCAAATTGGCTCCTTTGGCCATCCAATGCGGCTCGCGGCCCACCAGCTGCACAACCATCAAGGGAAGGCCTTGACCGATCGCGGCGCGGCGCACGACATCGGGCCGTCCACGCGCGAATTCGGCGGACGCCACCATCTCGGTCGCCACATAGGCGGCGCCCAATCTTGCTGCGGTGCGGCGGAACGGCAGGTCGGAAATGCCGGTCATCGGGGCGAGCCAGGCTCGCCCCTTCACCTCGAAGGAGCCGATACGCAAACTGCACATTATTTAATCATCCCCTAAGCCCAATTTTTAGGCAAAAGGATCGCGATGTCGAGTCTGGACAACGGTTCTAACGCATATCAAACAGGCATATGGATTTCGCAGCGATAATTGTCGCGGCCGGCTCGGGCTCGCGAGCGGGCAGCGGACCTTCAAAACAGTGGCGGTCACTGGCGGGAAAACCCGTCGTTCGCTGGTCCGTTGAGGCGTTTTTTGCTGCGGGTGCGAAGACTGTTGTCGCCGTCATCCCCGCGCACGAAGCCGAAATCGCCCGGCAATTACTCGGCGATCTCAAGGGTTTGGTGCTGGTCCACGGCGGCGCGACTCGAGCGCAATCGGTCATGGCCGGCCTGGCGACACTGGTTCGCGACGACGCGGTCCTCATTCACGACGCCGCCCGCCCCTTTCTCAACAGCGGGCACATCAAGGCTCTACTGGCGGGCATGGACGGCGCCGACGGGGCCATTCTGGCCCTGCCCGTCGCCGATACCGTGAAGCGCGAATCCGGCGAAAATATCGTCACGGCGCCCCGCGACGGGCTTTGGCGCGCGCAAACGCCGCAGGCGTTCCGAATCGCGCCGCTGCGGGCCGCCTACGCCGCCTGGAGCGACGACGAGGCGCCCACCGACGATGCAGGGGTGATCGAGGCGGTGGGCGGACGGGTGCGTATCGTTGCCGGCGACCCCATGCTGATGAAGCTGACCTATCCGGAGGACTTCGAGATGGCCGAACGGCTGGCGGGCGGCGCCCGCATCACCCGCATCGGCCAGGGCGTCGACGCCCACCGCCTCGGTCCCGGCGACGGGGTCTGGCTGTGCGGCGTTAAGATCCCCTCGGACAAGGCCCTGATCGGCCATTCCGACGCCGATGCGGGACTGCATGCCATCACCGACGCCATCCTCGGAGCCATCGGCCAGGGCGATATCGGCGACCACTTCCCGCCGACCGATCCGCAATGGAAAGGGGCGCCCTCGCACCTGTTCCTGACCCACGCCGCCAATCTGGTGCGCGAGGGCGGCGGGGCGCTGATCAATGTCGACGTGACCATGATCTGCGAGCAGCCCAAGATCAAACCGCACCGCGAAGCCATGCGCGCGCGGCTTGGCGAAATCCTCGGCCTGCCGGTGAGCCGGATCAGCGTCAAGGCGACCACGACCGAGGGCATGGGCTACACCGGGCGCGAGGAAGGCATATTGGCTCAGGCCATCGCCAGCGTCGAAACCCCGGCCTAGTGCCTCCGTCTCCCGACATCGCCACGATCAATCAGGGTGTCTACGAACGCCCAGGACTGGCGCGCTGGTATTCGGATTGGACCACCCTGTGGCCGGTCGAGGAGGTCATATTCGCCGCCACCGCCTCGCAGTGGCAGGGCGCCAAGGTGCTGGATATCGGCATCGGCGGCGGACGCACCTGCGGCTTCATCGCGCCGGACGCCGGCAGCTACGTCGGGGTGGACTACAGCCGCACCATGGTCGCGTCGGCCCAGGCGCGGCATCCGGGGCTGGATCTGCGCCACGGCGACGCCCGCGGCCTGACGATGTTCGCCGACGGCGCGTTCGACTTCATCCTGTTCTCGTTCAACGGCATCGACTCGGTGGACGACGCCGACCGCGCCCTGATCCTGGCGGAGGCCAGCCGCCTCCTGCGCCCGGGCGGGACCTTCGTGTTCAGCAGCCACAACCTCGATTGGAGCGGCAACGGCCGCTTCGTGGCCGACATGCTGCGGGTGACGCTATCGCCGTCGCCGGTCAGGACCGCCAAGGCCTTTGCCAGGGTGCTGGTCCGCGCCCGCAACTATCTGCGCGCCCGCAAGGCCTATGTCCGCACCGAGCGCTACATGATCACCCCCGACGCCGGCGATGAGTTCGCCGCCCCGCACTACTACCTCGGCGCGGCGGAGGCCAAACGCCAGCTTGAGGCGGCGGGCCTGGAGCATCTGCAGACCTACGATTGGACCGGGACGCCGGTCGAAGCTCCGCCCGACACGGGCTCGTCCTCGCTTTATTATGTGGCGCGCAAGCCTTAGGGGCCCCAGCCTGGGTGCTGAATGCGCGAAACCAGGGCGCCGAACACATTGACGTAGTCGTCGGTCCAAGCGCGGGCGTGACCCCCGACCGGCGTCCAAAGCCCAGATTTCCGCAGCGGTTGCAGGGCGGCCAGATTGCGTCCGGCGATGATCGCCTGCTCGCTGGACTCCACATACGGCGACGGCGCCGGACTGAAGTAGTTCTGCGCCAGGGATACGCCCCCCGCCTCGCGCACCGAGGTCGCTGCGGGGCCTTCCAGCTCCAGGTTGCGGTTGGACAGGTGCAGGATGATCACTCCGTCCGGCTTGATCACCCGCAGATAGGTGCGGATCGCCTCGACCGTCAGCAGGTGGGTCGGCACGCTGTCGGAAGAGAAGGCGTCGACCAGAAGAAGGTCAAAGGAACGGTCGGCGACCTTGTTCAGCGACAGCCGCGCATCGCCCAGGGTCACGGACACCTGGCCCTTGGCGCAGCCGCGCACGAAGCTGAGGCGCTTGGGATCGAAGGCCAGGCGGATCACCAGGGGATCGATTTCGAAGAAGCGCAGGGTGTCGGTGGGCCGGGTGAAGGTGGCGACGGTGCCCGACCCGAGCCCGACCGTGCCGACGCTCAAGCCCGGATGCATGGCCTCCTCGGCGGCGAACACCTGACCGATCGGCGTTCCCGAGCCGTAATAGGTTGTGGCTGTGCAGCGCTGCGACGGGCGTTCGGGCTGGGCGCCGTGCAGAGTCGAGCCGTTGACCATCAGCTTGACCGCGCCGAACACCGGGGCCGGCGCGCGGATCAGCTGCACCACGCCGAAGAAGCTGCGGTAGGTCTCGCGCTGGCCCTTGAACAGCTGGTCGTAACTGGCGACGCCGAGGGCCAGGACCATGCCGGCGTAGATCAGCCCCTGGCGGCGCAGCAGGAAGGCGCAGACGCCGGCGACCGTCAGCAGGATCATCACCAGGTTGAAGCTGACCACCTTGGGCGCGAACAGGGTCGCGATGCACAGGACGGCGGTGACGATCAGCCCGATGCGCCAATGGTCCAGCCGCCCCCTGCCCCACGGCCGCGCCAAGCAGGCGAGGCCGAGCACGATGGGATATTCCCACACCGCGTTGAAGATGACCGGGGCGACGAAGGCGTTGAAGGCCCCGCCGATCACCCCGCCGATCGAGATCGCCAGGTAGAAGTCGGTCAGCCTGTCCGGGTGGGGCCGCCGGGCCGACAGGGTCTGGTGGCAGACCAGGGCGGTGAAGAAGAAGGTGCCGAGGTTGGCGAACAGCTGCTCGAGCCAGGGCGCTTGCAGCAGGCTGTAGAGAGCGGCGGCGAAGGGCACGAAAGCGCCCTGCAGATAGAGCGCCCAGTTCGGCGGGATCAGCGGGCGGGCCTGGAAGGCGATGATGAAGGTCAGCAGATACAGCGCCAGGGGAATCACCCACAGGAACGGCGCCGAGGCCACGTCCTGGGTGATGTGGGCGGTGACTCCGATCAGCAGTGACGAGGGACGCGCTGGCGAACACCGCCACGGCGAAGCGCCGACGGGGTACGCGCGGATGCTACGCCCTGCACAGTGACCATTCGGCCTCCCTGGCGTCTGTCGGCCGGCAAGCCTCTTGGGTGGGCTTGTCAGAACCTCGGCAGCGATGTTCATCGTTCCCGCAGATTTGCCGGAGCGTCCAATGTTTCCTGAAGACATCGAGCAGATCGCGGCGCGCGTGCTGAACCTCGCCCGCGCGGCGGGCGTGACCCTGGCCACGGTGGAAAGCTGCACGGGCGGGTTGGTGGCGGGATCGCTGACCGCGATCGCGGGTTCGTCAGATGTCCTCGACCGGGGGTTCGTCACCTACAGCAATGACGCCAAGACCGCGTTGGTGGGCGTGCCCCCTGCCCTGATCTCTGAGCATGGCGCGGTGTCTGAATGGGTCGCACGAGCTATGGCCGAAGGCGGTGTGAAGGCAGCGCGCGTCGGCGCGGCGGTGGCGATCACCGGCATCGCGGGTCCGGGCGGGGGCAGCGATGCCAAGCCAGTGGGTCTTGTTCACTTCGCCGTAGCAGGCGCCGGCCGGCCGACGGCGCACCGCGAGATGCGGTTCGGCGATCTTGGGCGCGAAGGGGTGCGGCTGGCGGCGGTCAAAACGGCGCTTGAAATGCTGGAACAGGAGCTCAGCTGATGGCCAGGTTCGTCTTTGCCATGAACCAATCCCTGGACGGTTACGTCGACCATGAGGCGTTCGGGCCGGGCCTATTGCTCTTCCGCCATTGGATCGAGCGGGTGCGCAACCTGACCGGCAGCGTCTACGGCCGCCGTCTGTACGAGATCATGCGCTACTGGGACGAAGACCAGCCGGAATGGAGCGCGGACCACCACGACTTCGCGCAGGCATGGCGGGCGCAGCCGAAATGGGTGGTGTCGCGTACTTTGAAATCGGTGGGTCCGAACGCCACGCTCGTGGAGGGCGACCTCGAACAGGCGATGCGCGGGTTGAAGGCCGACCTTGACGGGGAAATCCAGGTTGGCGGCCCGATCCTGGCCAAAAGCCTGACAGAGCTAGGCCTGATCGACGAATATCGGCTGTACGTTCGCCCGGTGGTGCTCGGGAGCGGCAACCCGTTCTTCGCCTCAGCCCCACTGCCGCTTCGCCTCGTGGCGCACGAACTGATCGGCGAGGACGCCGTCAGGCTGACCTACGTTCCGGCCTAGACCTGCTGGGTCACCGGCGCTTCGCCGTAGAGAGCTCGGGCCCGCGCTTCGAAGCAGGCGATCAGCTTATCGATGGCCCGATCCATGTTGGCGGCGAGGAAAGCGTCCAGCAGGCGCGACTTGAATTCGAAGTCGATGGAGAACTCGATCCGTGTCCCCTGAGCATGTTCGCGGAACAGCCACTGGTTCTTCAGAGCGCGGAAAGGCCCGTTGATCAGGGTGACGGTGATCTGGCGGTTGTTGGGATCGCGGATCACCCGGGTCGAGAAGCGCTCCTTGAAAATCGAAATGCCGACGCCGGCCTCCGCGTCGATGCTGGTGACGCCAAGCTCGAGCGCCTGGCTGTTCCAGGTGCGCATATGGTTCAACCACGGCACGAACTCGGGATAGCGCGCGATGTCGCCGACCATCTCGAACAGCTGTTGCGGCTGGTACGGCAGGACCTTGGTGACGGTGTGCCGGCGCAAGCGAAGCGCTCAGCGGCCCGTGGCGCTGAGCGCGCGGCGGGCGATCTGCAGCTTGGCGAAGTCCTCGCCGGCATGGTGCGACGACCGGGTCAGGGGACTGGACGACACCATCAGGAACCCCTTGGCCCGGGCGATGGCTTCCAGCGCCTGGAACTCGGCCGGCTCGACGAAGCGGTCGATGGCGGCGTGCTTGCGGGTCGGCTGCAGATACTGGCCGATGGTGATGAAGTCGACGCCGGCGGAACGCATGTCGTCCATTACCTGCATGACCTCTTCCTTGGTCTCCCCGAGGCCGACCATGACGCCGGACTTGGTGAACTGCTCCGGATCGCGCTCCTTGACCCGCTCCAGCAGGCGCAGGGAGTGGTAGTAGCGCGCGCCGGGCCGGATCTTCAGATAGAGCCGCGGCACGGTTTCCAGGTTGTGGTTGAACACGTCGGGCTTGGAGTCGATCACCACCTCGGCCGCGCCGTCCTTGCGCAGGAAGTCGGGGGTCAGGATCTCGATGGTCGTCTGCGGAGCCGCGGCGCGGATGGCGCGCACGACATCGGCGAAGTGCAGCGCGCCGCCGTCGGTCAGGTCGTCGCGATCCACCGAGGTGATCACGACGTGTTTGAGGCCCATCTTGGCCACGGCGTCGGCCACGCGGGCCGGTTCGGTGGGGTCAAGCGCGATGGGCAGCCCAGTCTTCACGTTACAAAACGCGCAGGCGCGGGTGCAGGTGTCGCCCATGATCATCATGGTGGCGTGCGACACGCTCCAGCACTCGCCGATATTGGGACAGGCCGCCTCTTCGCAGACCGTCGTCAGGCCGTGGCTTTTGACGATGTCCTGGGTCTGGCGATAGCCGGCCGAGCCGGGCGCCTTCACCCGCAGCCAGTCGGGCTTTTTCAGGATCGGGGAGTCCGGGCGCGCCTGCTTCTCGGGATGGCGCAGCGCCCGTGGGTCCGCCAAAGTGTCGATAACCGTGACCATGAGGCCTAGATCGTCCTTTGCGCGCCAATGATCAAGGCGCCGCCATTGCGTCGAAGCGTCCGATCTCTAGTCTGGCGCGTATTAAGATCGAACTGATCACGGAAGGCTTCTGCTGGTGGCGCGTGTTTTCGATCCCAAATCCGGTCAGAGGGGCCTGTTCGACGCCCTGATCGACGCCAGCGCCGCGCATGGCCTGATGAAGCCGATCCTGGAGGACCAGGACCGCAAACCCCTGACTTATCGCGACCTGATCCGCGCCTGCTTCGCCCTGGGCCGCAAGATCGCCGTCCGCACCAAGCGCGCTGAGCGGGTGGCCCTGCTGTTGCCGTCCAGCGCCGGGGCGGCGGTGACCTTCTTCGCCTTGCAGGCCTTCGCCCGCACGCCGGTAATGCTGAATTTCACGTCCGGCGCCCGCAACATCAAGGCGGCCCTGGACCTCAGCGAGGCCAAGCTGGTCCTGACGTCGCGCCGGTTCGTGGCTCAGGCAAAATTGGAAGAGCTGATCGAGGATCTAGAGGCGGTCGCCACCGTGCTCTATCTGGAGGACGTGCGGGCCTCGATCGGCCTGCCCGACCGGCTGTACGCCCTGGCCGCCGGATCGGCGCCGCGCCTGTTCCGCAAGGCGGTGAAGCCGGGCGACATCGGGGTGATCCTGTTCACCTCGGGCGGGTTCGCCGCCCCGCGCGGGGTGGTCCTGACCCAGGCCAATGTGGTCTCCAACGCCCTGCAGGTGGCGGCCCACATCGACATCGATCCCAACTGGACGATCTTCAATCCCCTGCCCGTTTTCCACTCCTTCGGCCTGACCGTCGGCGTCGTCCTGCCCCTGCTTTGCGGCGTGAAGGCCTTCGAGTATCCCTCGCCTCTACATACGAAAATGGTCGTCGACCTGATTCGCGAGACCAAGGCCGATGTGCTCCTGGCCACCGATACCTTCCTCGGCCAGTACGCCCGCGCGGCCGAGCCCGGCGACCTCGACAGTCTGATCCTGGCGGTGTGCGGAGCGGAGAAGGTGCGCGACAGCACCCGCGCCATGATGGCCGAGAAGTTCGGTCCGGTGATGGTGCTGGAGGGCTATGGCGCGACCGAGGCCGGACCGGTGATCGCCGCCAATCAGCCGGAGGCCAACAGGCCCGGCGCGGTCGGCGGCATCATGCCCGGCATGGAATATCGGCTGGAGCCGGTAGAGGGTATCGCCGAGGGAGGCCGGCTGTTCGTGCGCGGCCCCAACGTCATGGCCGGCTATCTGAACGCCGCCGGGGTGATCGAGGCGCCGACCGACGGCTGGCACGACACCGGCGACATCGGCGTGTTCGAGGAAGGCGGCGCGCTACGCCTGCTCGGCCGGGCCAAGCGCTTCGCCAAGATCGGCGGCGAGATGATCTCGCTGCAGGCGGTGGAAGACCTGGCCGCCGACGTCTGGCCAGACTGTTGGCGCGCCGTGGTCTCGATCCCCGACGCCAAGAAGGGCGAGCGGCTGGTGCTGGTCACCGACGAGCCGGGGGCGGTCATCGCGGACCTGCTGCGCCATGCCCAGGCGGTCGGCGCGCCGGACATCGCCGTGCCGCGCAAGATCGTGAAGGTCGGCTACCCGGTGCTGCTGGGCACCGGCAAGACGGACTACGCGGCGGTCCAGAGGATCGCCGCGGCGGAGAGATAAACCAACGAGGGGGGCTTAATGCGTCGCGCTGTACCCTACGGACTGGCTTTCGCACTTGCCCTGCCCGCCGCCGCCGCCGCGGCTCAGACGCTGAAGCCGGCTGACTGCATCGCCCACGCCACCCCGGCCGACCTCGCCGAGCGCCTGGTGGTCGCCGCGCCGGTCACGGATCGCATCCTCAAGGCTATCCCGGAGGGGCGGGTGGCGGCATTGGCCCGAGCCTGCAAGCTGGCGCCCTCACCCGCCTCGGACCTGCTGGTGACCTCTACCTTGCGCGCGGACGCTCTGCTGACCTGGGCGGTGCGCGGATTCCGCAAGATCAACCCGGTAGACGAGGCAATCCTGGATTCCGGCTGGCTGGGGATGACCCAAGACACTCGCCGCGAACTTGCCGCCGGATTGCAGTCGCTTCCTTCGGACAAGGCGATCACGGAGTTCACGGCCTGGACCAAGGCGCTGAAGATCGAGACCAGCCCGGCCCGCTCAATGCTCCTGCTCTACGCCTCGGCGCGCGGGACCATCGAGAACACCAACGACGGCATAGCGCCGCCGCCGTTGCCCAAGCCGAAAGCGCCGGCCCCCGTAACGCCGAGCCCGGCGGCCTAGACTAGATGTGGATGGCCCGTCCGTAGGCGGCTAGGGTCGACTCGTGCATCGCCTCCGACATGGTTGGGTGCGGGAAGCAGGTGGCCATCAGCTCGGCTTCCGTTGCTTCCATGGTCATGGCGATGGTGAAGCCCTGGATCATCTCCGTGACCTCGGCACCGATCATGTGCGCGCCTAGCAGCGCGCCGGTCTTGGCGTCGAACACCGTCTTGACGAAACCGTCGGTCTCGCCCGAGGCGATGTTCTTGCCGTGGTTCTTGAACGGATACATGCCGACCTTGACCTCGTGGCCAGCGGCCTTGGCGGCGGCTTCGGTCAGGCCGACGGAGGCCACCTGCGGGGTGGCGTAGGTGCAGCCGGGCACCGGAGAATGCAGACCGGACGGCTTCAGGCCAGCGATGTGCTCCATGGTGTGGATGCCTTCGTGGCTGGCCTTGTGGGCGAGCCAAGGCGGGCCGGCGATGTCGCCGATGGCGTAGAGGCCCGGGACGCCGGTGAAGCAATGCTCGTCGACCACAACATGGGTGCGATCGATCTTCACGCCGAGGGCTTCCAGGCCCAGGTTCTCGACGTTGCCAACGATGCCGACCGCGACGATGGCGACGTCGGCGGTCAGGGTCTCGGCCTTGCCGCCGGCTTCCAGGTCGATCGAGACGCCCGAGGCGCTCTTGGACAGCTTCTTGACGGTGGCGCCGACGCGGAACTTCAGGCCGCGCTTCTCGAACGCCTTCTGGGCCGCCTTGGACACGTCCTCGTCCTCGACCGGCATGATCCGGTCGAGCGCTTCAATCACCGTAACTTTCGACCCTAAGGCACGGAAGAAGCTCGCAAATTCTATGCCGATGGCGCCCGATCCGATGACGATCAGGGTCTTCGGATTGGACTTGGGCAGCAGGGCCTCGCGGTAGCTCCAGACCTTGTCGCCGTCCGGCTCCAGGCCGATGGCGGGGATGGCGCGGGCGCGGGCGCCGGTGGCCAGGATGACATGCTTGGCGGTGACCGTGCGGCTACCGCCGGCCTTCAGAGCTACGATCACCTTGGGAGCGGGCGAGCCCTTCTCCAGAGACGCCGTGCCCTCGATCACTTCGATCTTGTTCTTCTTCATCAGGAAGCCGATGCCGCCGGTCAGGGTCTTGGACACCCCGCGCGAGCGCTGGACCACCTTGTCGAAGTCGTAGGAGCGGCCGGTCACCGACAGACCGTAATCATCCAGATGGCCCATCTTTTCAAAGAGTTCAGCCGATTTCAGGAGGGCCTTGGTGGGGATACAGCCCCAGTTCAGGCAGATGCCGCCGAGCGCTTCACGCTCGACCACGGCGGTCTTGAAACCCAGTTGAGCCGAGCGGATGGCGGCGACATAGCCCCCGGGGCCGCCGCCGATAACGATGACGTCGAAATCCATTTTCCGATTTCCCTACGCTTAGGCCAGCATCGTCAGCGGATCTTCGATCAGAGGCTTGAAGGCCTGGATCCACTTGGCGCCGATGGCGCCGTCGACCACGCGGTGGTCGCAGGTGAGGGTCACGGTCATCACCGTGGCCACCACGATCTGATCGCCGTGCACCACGGCCCGCTTCTCGCCCGCTCCGACCGACAGGATAGCGCCCTGCGGCTCGTTGATGATCGATGAGAAGCTCTTGATGCCGAACATGCCGAGGTTGGACACCGAGAAGGTGCCGCCCTGGAATTCCTCGGGCTTCAGCTTCATGGAGCGGGCGCGCGCGGCCAGATCCTTGGCTTCGGCCGAGATCTGAGCGAGGCCCTTGGTTTCGGCGGCGCGGATGATCGGGGTGATCAGGCCGCCGTCGATGGCCACCGCCATGGCGATGTCGGCATGCTTGTGCATGGCGATGCCGTCGGGCGTGAAGCTGGCGTTGGCTTCCGGCACCTTCTTCAAGGCCAGGGCCGCGGCGCGGATGACGAAGTCGTTGACCGAGATGCGGATGTCGTTGCCCAGCGAGGCGTTCAGGCGCTGACGCGCTTCCAGCAGCTTGTCGATCTCCAGATCGATGGTCAGCGGGAAGTGCGGGATATCGCGGAAGCTTTCCGTCAGGCGGCGCGCGATGGTCTTGCGCATATTGTTGAGCGGAATGAGCTCGTACGAGCCAGGCAGGATGCCCTGCTGTTCCAGCGACAGGACCTGACGGGCGGGCGCGGGCGCGCCGGCAGCAGCGGGAGCCGGAGCGGCGGGCGCGGCGGCCTTGGCCGGAGCGGCGCCCGGCTTGGCGCCGTCGATGTCGGACTTGACGATACGGCCGTGCGGGCCCGAGCCCGTGACGCCCTTGAGATCGATGCCCTTCTGTTCGGCGAGGCGCTTGGCCAGGGGCGAGGCGAAGATGCGGTCGCCGGCGGCCTTGGCGGCCGGAGCACCGGCCGGTGCGGGCGCGGCGGCGGCGGGAGCCGGAGCAGCAGCGGCCGGAGTGGCTTCAGCCTTGGGCGCGGGCGCGGCGGGCGCGGCGGCCTTGCCGTCTTCCGACAGGCGGGCGATCAGGGCGTTGACCTTGACGCCCTCGGCGCCCTCGGCGACCAAGATTTCGGAGACGATCCCCTCGTCGACGGCTTCCACTTCCATGGTCGCCTTGTCGGTTTCGATCTCGGCGATGACCTGGCCGGACTCGACCTTGTCGCCAACCTTGACGTGCCACTTGGTGAGATTGCCCTCCTCCATCGTCGGAGACAGGGCGGGCATCAGGATATCCGTCATGCAGGGTCTCGGCTCAAACGGGCGTCCGCCGAAGCGTTCGCCACTTCATTCTTTATAGATAGGAAGAGGCGCGACGCTTTTCAGCCGCGCGCCTCTCGCCCATCAGCGGTAGCAGACGGCTTTCACCGCCTTGATGATCTTCTCGACCGAAGGCAGCGAAAGCACTTCTAGGTTCGCCGCATAGGGCATGGGCACGTCTTCCTGGTGCACGCGCAGCGGCGGCGCATCCAGATAGTCGAAACCGTGCTCGATGACGCGGGCCACCACCTCGGCGCCGACGCCCATCGGGCCCCAGCCTTCCTCGACGCTGACCAGGCGATTGGTCTTCTTCACGCTGGTCAGGATGGTTTCGTGGTCGAGCGGACGCAGGGTGCGCAGGTCGACGACTTCGGCCTCGATCCCTTCGCCGGCCAGTTGCTCGGCGGCCTGGAGGACCAGGCCGACCATGCGCGAGTGGCAGGTGATGGTGACGCTGGTCCCCTCGCGGCGGACCTTGGCCTTGCCGATCGGCAGGACGTGGTCGCCTTCCGGCACGTCGAATTCCTGGCCGTAGAGCATTTCGTGCTCGAGGAAGACGATCGGATTCGGATCGCGGATCGCCGCCTTGAGCAGGCCCTTGGCGTCGGCCGCGTCGTAGGGCGCGATGACCTTCAGGCCCGGCACGTTGGCGTACCAGGCCGAATAGTCCTGGCTGTGCTGGGCGCCCACGCGGGCAGCGGCGCCGTTGGGGCCGCGGAACACGATCGAGCATTTGATCTGGCCGCCGGACATGTAGAGCGTCTTGGCGGCCGAGTTGATGACGTGGTCGATGCCCTGCATGGCGAAGTTCCAGGTCATGAACTCCACGATCGGCTTCAGGCCGGCCATGGACGCGCCGACGGCGAGACCGGCAAAGCCGTGCTCGGTGATCGGGGTGTCGATCACGCGGCGCTCCCCGAACTCCTGCAGCAGGTCGCGGCTGACCTTGTAGGCGCCCTGGTACTGGGCGACTTCCTCGCCCATCAGGAACACCGTCTCGTCGCGGCGCATCTCTTCGGCCATGGCGTCGCGCAGGGCGTCGCGCAGGGTCGTACGGATCATCTTGGTCCCGGCCGGGATTTCCGGATCGTTGGCGATCGCGGCGGCGACAGGGGCGGCCGGCGCCGGAGCAGCTTCGGCCTTGGGCGCCTCGGCGGCGGGAGCCGGAGCAGCGGCGGGCGCCGGTTCGGCCCCGGCGGGAGGGCCGCCAAGCTGAGCGATCAGGGTGTTGACCTTCACGCCCTCAGTACCTTCCGGCACCAGGATCTGCGAGACCACGCCCTCATCGACCGCTTCCACTTCCATGGTCGCCTTGTCGGTCTCGATCTCGGCGATCACCTGACCGGACTCGACCTTGTCACCGACCTTGATGTGCCACTTGGTCAGGTTGCCCTCTTCCATCGTGGGAGAGAGGGCGGGCATCAGAATATCGACGCTCACTGAGCGGCCTCCAGATAGACGTCGGTATAGAGTTCGGACGGATCAGGCTCGGGGCTGGTGCGGGCGTATTCGGCCGCGTCCAGGACGATCTGACGGACTTCGGCGTCCAGTTCCTTGAGCTTGTCTTCCGGAATGCCGGCGGCTTCCAGCTTGGCCTTCAGGTGGTCGATCGGGTCGCGGTTCTTACGGACGTCGTCGACTTCTTCCTTGGAGCGGTACTTGGCCGGGTCGGACATCGAGTGGCCACGGTAGCGGTAGGTCTTCATCTCGAGGATGTAGGGGCCCTTGCCGCCGCGGGCGTGGGCGGCGGCCCGTTCACCGGCGGCGCGCACCGCATCGACGTCCATGCCGTCGACCTGTTCGCCGGGGATGTTGAACGAGATGCCGCGCTTGAACAGCTCGGTCTCGGACGATGAGCGCTCGACGCTCGTGCCCATGGCGTACTGGTTGTTCTCGATCACATAGATGACCGGCAGCTTCCACAGCTCGGCCATGTTGAACACTTCGTAGACCTGGCCCTGGTTGGCCGCGCCGTCCCCGAAGTAGGTGTAGGAGACGTTCTTGTTGCCGCGATATTTGTTGGCGAAGCCGAGGCCGGTGCCGAGCGATACCTGGGCGCCGACGATGCCGTGGCCGCCGTAGAAGCCGGTCGGCACCGAGAACATGTGCATCGAGCCGCCCTTGCCCTTGGACGAACCGCCGGAGCGGCCCGTGAGCTCGGCCATGACTTCCTTCGGGTCCATGCCGGCGGCCAGCATGTGGCCGTGGTCACGGTAGCCGGTGATGATCTCGTCGCCGTCGCGTTTGACCGCTTCCATGCCCA
>CANJMO010000031.1 GCA_947475845.1 Caulobacteraceae bacterium
CTTGTGCTCGACCAGGCGCTTGGCCTTCTCGATCACCATTTCGGCGACCTGGACGTGGCGGGTGGCGGGCTCGTCGAAGGTCGAGGCGATCACCTCGCCCTTCACCGTGCGCTGCATGTCGGTGACTTCTTCCGGGCGCTCGTCGATCAGCAGAACGATGAGGTAGGCCTCGGGGTGATTGGCCGACAGCGACTTGGCGATGTTCTGCAGCATCACCGTCTTGCCGACGCGCGGCGGGGCGACGATCAGGCAGCGCTGGCCTTTGCCGAGCGGGGCGACGATGTCGATGATCCGGCCGGAGCGGTCCTTCAGGGTCGGATCTTCGATTTCCATGGTCAGGCGCTCTTCGGGATAGAGCGGCGTCAGGTTGTCGAAGTGGACCTTGTGCCGGACGTTGTCCGGGTTCTCGAAGTTGATCAGGGTCACGGTGACCAGGGCGAAGTAGCGCTCGCCTTCGCGCGGGGCGCGGATGGCGCCTTCGACGCTGTCGCCGGTGCGCAGGCCGAATTTGCGGATCTGGGAAGGCGAGACGTAGATGTCGTCGGGGCCGGGCAGGTAGTTGGCTTCCGGCGAGCGCAGGAAGCCGAAGCCGTCGGGCAGCACTTCCATGGTGCCGCCGCCGAAGATCTCGACGCCCTCATCGGCCAGGGCCTTGAGGATGCCGAACATCATGTCCTGCTTGCGCATGGCGTTGGCGTTTTCGATCTCGAGGCTCTCGGCGAAAGCCAGCAGATCGGTGGGGGTCTTTTCCTTCAGCTCCTGCAGCGACATGCTCTGCAGGGCGAGGGCGGCGACGGCCGGGGATTGTTCGATGACCTCGCCGGCAGAGGGCGCGTCGGTCTCGGTGGCCGCGGTGTCGGGCAGGTTGTCGATTTCGTCAGACATGGATGGACTCTGGGTATGGGACCTGGCGCCAGGGTCCTGGCGTGGTCCGGTTGGATATGTGGCGATCCCGGCGTCCAAGAAGGTCGTCGGATCGCGGAATGGGAGGGGTTGGACCGCGCCGCGCTGACTGCGCGGGGTCCAAGAGAGGTGGGAATCCGGCCGGGGCCGAACCGACCCCAGCCAAACCACAGCCGCGCGGTCAGGTCAAGGAATGCCCTCAAGCAGCGAAGCGTTAGGGCAAACCCCTAATGTCCAAATTCGGTGGTGACGGCGATGACCATGACGATGGCCAGCAGGAACGGGACCTCATTGACCATCCGCCAGAAGCGCTCGGGCCGCTTGTTGCGGTCCTCGGCGAACTTCCTGCGGTTCACGGCCAGGAAGTGGTGCCAGCTGGTCATCAGTACAACCCCGATCAGCTTGGTCAGCAGCCAGGGGTGCAACATCAGGCCAGCGTCCTGGAAGTTGGCGGTGCGGATCGACAGCAACGCCATGCCGAAGATCCAGGCGGCGATCATGGCCGGGGTCATGATGATGGAGAGCAGTTTGCGCTCCATGGTCTTGAAGGTCTGGTCCATCTCCGATCCGGGTGTGGCGCGGGTATGGTAGGCGTAGAGGCGGGGCAGGTAGAGCAGGCCGGCCATCCAGGCGATCACGGCCAGGATGTGCAGCCCCCTGATCAGATCGTAATAGACGCTCAAGCGGCGCTCTCCCTACGCGCGGGGCAATGCTTCCAGTCCGGGCCGCATCGCCAGGCGCTGGCGGGCTCGCTCCCGTCCGGCCGATTTAGTGCCGTTTTGACGATCTGCGCCAGGGTCTCGATGAACGCCGTATCGACCCCCAGCGCCGGTACGCGCGTATAGCTGGGGCAACCCAGCTGCTGCGCCAGCTCGGCGTATTCGTGATCCAGCTCCACCAGGGTCTCGATGTGCTCGGACACGAAAGAGATCGGGCAGACCACCACCCCGAGCCCGGCCTTGGCGGCGGCCTCGATCGCTTCGGGGGTCGAAGGACCCAGCCATTTCAGGCGGCCGACCCGGCTCTGGTAGCAGACGCTCCAGTCCCACGAAGGGTCGAGCCGGCCGGCGATGGCCGCGGCGGCGGCCTCGATCTGCACCTGGTAGGGATCGCCGCCCGAAATGATCTGCTCGGGCAGGCCGTGGGCGGAGAACAGCAGGCGCACCGGCTTCGGCGATCCGGCGGCGGCATAGGCCGCTTCGATCTTGCGCGCGTGAGCTTCGATGAAACCCTCGGCCAGGGGATAGCAGCACACCGCGCGGCTAACGCCAGGTCCGTCATAGGCCTTGCGCCAAGCGGCCAGGGACGAGGCGGTGGTGGTCGAGGAGAACTGCGGATAGAGCGGCAGCAGGACGATTTCGTCGGGGGCGAAGGCCTTGGCCGCCGCCGCCGCTGCGGCGCTGTCGGGTTTCCAGTAGCGCATGGCGATGAAGATGCGGGTGTCGAGATCGGGCAGGCCGGTGTCGATGGCCGTCTGCAGCACCCCGGCCTGGGCCATGGTCTCAGGCAGCAACGGCGAGCCGCCGCCCATGCGCGCGTAGTTGGCCCGGGCGCTCTTGGCCCGGGTGGTGGAGATCAGCGTCGCCAGGGCCAGGCGCGCCGGCCCGGGCAGGGTGATGATCGCCGGATCGTTGAACAGGTTGAACAGGAACGGCCGCACGGCCTTGGGCCCATCCGGCCCGCCGAGGTTGAACAGGACGATTGCGAGGCGGCGCTTGCTCATCCGCCCTTGCCCGAAGAGACCACCCGCCTTACGGCCCGCTCGACATGGTCGATCGGCGTGTCGGGCAGGATGCCATGGCCGAGGTTGAAGATGTAGGGGCCATCGCCCCAGGCCTGCAGCATCTCGTCGATGCGCCGCTCCAGCTCCGGCCCGCCGGCGCGCAGCAGCAGGGGATCGAGCGCGCCCTGGATCGGCTTGGTCTTCTGGATGCGGCGGCCCTGTTCGGCCGAGACCTGAACATCGAGCGCTACAGCGTCGGTCCCGGCGTTCTGAGCATAGACATCCACCAGCGCCCCGGCCCCGCGTGGGAAACCGATTACCGGCAGGGTCACCCCCAGTTCGCGCAGGCGTTTGACGATCTTGGCGTGGGGCTTGGTGACGACCCGGTCGAACAGGGGTTCGGGCAGTTGCTCCGCCCAGGATTCGAAGATCTTCAGAGCCTGGGCCCCGGCGGCGGCCTGCATCGCCAGATAGCGGGCGGTGGCTTCCACCAGTACGTCGATCAGCCCATCGATCCGCTCCGGATCGCTGTAGGCCAGGCTGCGCGGCCCAGAGCGGTCGCTGGAGCGTCCTTCGAGCATATAGGTGCCGACGGTCCACGGACCCCCGGCAAAGCCGATCAGCGCCCGCTCAGGCTCCAGGGCGCCACGCACCCGCTGCAGGGTCTCACCCACATAGGACAGACGTCCCGTGGAAGCCTCGATCTGTTCGGCAAGCTGGTCGTTGGACGGCAGTTCGCCCAGGCGCGGGCCTTCACCAGCCTCGAACCACACCTTCTGGCCGAGGGCCTCGGGGACCAGCAGGATGTCGGCGAAGACGATGGCGGCGTCGAACGGGAAGCGGCGCAGAGGCTGCAGGGTCACTTCCGCCGCCTTCTCGGAATCCTTGCAGAAGGCCATGAAGTCGGGAACCGTCGCCCGCAGAGCCCTGTACTCCGGCAGGAAGCGGCCCGCCTGGCGCATGAACCAGATCGGCGGACGGTCCAGGGTCTCGCCTGAAAGCGAGCGGAGAAGGCAAGGCGTTTGAGTCTGCGTCATGGCCGCCTCTTAAATCTGGTCCTTGGGTCCTGCTCAAGGGGGAAGGCGTCAGGGCTGACTCAAGAGGCCGTCTTCCTGCCCCGAAAAGCCTCTTTGATCGTCCTGAAACGGTGAAAGGCCTGGGCCTCTTATCTCTTAATAAGAGATTAATAGGTTGAAGGAGGTAGGGGTTAGGCAGGGGCGCCGCGGGGACAAGGTCGTCTATCGACAGGTCGTCCCGCACAGGCCACAGGGTTTTCGACACTTAGACGACAGCCTGTGGATAGCGGGGAGAAACGGGTTGGCTCCAGGGCCCGGGTTCGGCTTTCGCTGGTTTGTACCGGGGACGATTTGGGGAGCACGGATGCATTCCCGTTGTCCGCAGTGCTAGAGGTGGATCGGCCCACAGACCCTCCGGCCTGGGGACGGCGGACGGCAAACCGCCATGATTTTCCCCGCTGACCTTGGCAAATCCGAGGGGAGCGGGTTTGCTGCTAAACGGTCCCCGTTTGGAGGCCGCCCGTTAAGGTTTTGTTAACCCGCTTTCCACAGGGACCCGCGTGGGTCCCTCAAGGGGCTATCTTCGACCTCATGAGCATCGCCCCGCGTGTCGCCACCTATTTCCACGTCCACTTGGTGTCGGATTCGACGGGTGAGACGCTCAACGCCATGGCCAAGGCCGTGGTCGCCCGGTTCGAAGCCGTGCTGCCTATCGAACACGTCTACGCCCTGGTGCGTTCCCCGTGGCAGCTGTTCCGCGTGCTGAAGGAGATCGAGGGCGCGCCCGGCGTCGTCCTGCACACCATCGTCGACAAGGATCTGCGCGCCGGGCTGGAGCAGGGCTGCCGCGATCTGGAAATGCCGTGCATCGCCGCGCTGGATCCCCTGGTCTCCAGCCTGTCGCGCTATCTGGGCGCCTCTCTGACCACAAAGGTCGGGGTCCAGCACACCTTGGACGCCGACTATTTCTCGCGCATCGACGCGCTGGACTACGCCATGGCCCACGACGACGGCCAGCACACGCCCAATCTTGAAACCGCCGATGTGGTCCTGGTCGGGGTCAGCCGTACATCCAAGACCCCGACCTGCATCTATCTGGCGCAGCGGGGCATCCGCGCCGCCAATGTGCCTCTGGTGCCGGGGTCCGATCCGCCGGCGCAGCTGTTCAAGCTCAAGCGGCCGATCGTGGTCGGTCTGACGGTGTCTCCCGACCGGCTGATCTCGATCCGGCGCAACCGGCTTTTGAACCTCAACGAGAACCGCGAGAGCACCTATGTCGAGACCGACTCGGTACGCGACGAGATCCTCCGCGCCCGGCGCATGTTCGAAAAACACCGCTGGCCGATGATCGACGTGACCCGCCGCTCGATCGAGGAAACCGCCGCCCAGGTGGTCAATCTGCTCAATGAGGCGCGCAGCGAACGGCTGGTGAAGGCGCTGAACGGCCCGCCTGTCGCCGAGACGCCCGCCGGAGACGTCACCGCGTGAGCCTCGCCCCGCCGATCATCCTCGCCTCGACCAGCGCCATTCGCATCCATCTGCTCAAGTCCGCCGGAGTCCCGTTCGAGACCGAGCGGCCCGGTGTCGACGAAGCGACCATCAAGGACGCGCTTCTCGCCGAGGGTCTGGGGCCGCGCGACATCGCCGACGCCCTGGCCGAAGCCAAGGCCCTGAAGGTGTCACGCCGGCGACCGGGCCTGGTGATCGGCGCCGACCAGACCATGGATTTCGAGGGCGCCCTGTTCGACAAGGTCGAAACCGTCGAGCAGGCCCGCGAGCGGCTGAAGCTGATCCGCGGTAAAACCCACAAGCTTCACTGCGGCATGGTCGTGGCCCGCGACGGGGTGGCGATCTGGCGCGAGGTGGTCACAACCACCCTGCGCATGCGGCCGTTCAACGACGACTATCTGGAGGGCTATCTGCAGCGCAACAGCCCCGCCATCCTGTCCTCGGTCGGCTGCTATCAGCTGGAGGGCGAGGGCGTGCAACTGTTCGACAAGATCGAGGGCGACTATTTCGCCATCCTCGGCCTGGCCTTGATCCCGCTGTTCGACCTCTTGCGCCGCCACGGGGCCCTGCCGCTATGATCACCGCCCATACCCGCGTCGCCGGGGTCGCCGGAGCCCCGGTGCGCCATTCGCTCAGCCCCTTGCTGCACAACGCCTGGCTGAAAGAGGCCGGGATCGACGGGGTTTATATCGCCTTTTCCCCGCCGCAGGACGGCTTCCCCGCCTTCGCCGAGGGCATGCGCGGGGGTGCGGTGGTCGGGCTGAATGTGACCATCCCGTTCAAGCAGCAGGCCCTGGCCGCCGCCGACGATGCGTCTGACCTCGCCCGGGCGGCGGGCGCCGCCAACCTGCTGCTGTTCCACGAGAACGGACGCATCGAGGCGCGCAATACCGATGGCGACGGCATGATGCAGGCCCTGGCTGCTCAGGCTCCGCATTACGACCCAAAATCCGGCCCGGCCCTGGTCTTGGGCGCGGGCGGCGCGGCGCGGGGCGCGGTGGCGGCCCTGCTGGCGGCGGGCGCACCTCAAGTGATCATCTGCAACCGGACCCTGGACCGGGCCGAACAGCTGGCGGCGACCTTCGGCTCCCGCGTCCGCGCCTTCGACCGGCCGGACTGGGCGGCGCCCGACGCGGCGGTGGTGATCAACGCCACCAGCCTGGGCCTCGGCGGCGGGCCCGGCCCGCACATGCCGTGGAAATCCATGGCCGACACGGCGGTGGCGATGGACATGGTCTACAAACCCCTGCGCACCGAATTTCTGGCCGGCGCCGAGGAGCGCGGCCTGACCGTCGTCGATGGTCTGGAAATGCTGATCCGCCAGGCGATCCCGGCGTTCGAGGCCTTCTATGGCCAGGCCCCGCCGCCGCAGTTGGACGAACGGCGCCTGCTGCTGGACGTGCTGGAGGCGGGCGGGTGATCGTCCTCGGCCTGACCGGCTCGATCGGCATGGGCAAGTCCACCGCCGCCAAGCTCCTGCGCGAGGCCGGAATACCCGTGCACGACGCCGACGAGGCGGTCAGCCGGCTCTACGCCGAGGGCGGGTTGGCGGTCGAGGCGGTCAGCCGGGCCTTTCCTCAGGCGATGCTGAACGGCGCGGTCGACCGCGAACGGCTGTCCGGCCTGGTTCTAGGCAATCCGGATTCCCTGAAGCGGCTGGAGGCCATCGTCCATCCCTTGGTCAAGAACGACCGCGCCGCCTTCCTGGCCCAGGCGCGAGCCGAGGGGGCAAAGGCGGCGGTGCTGGAGATCCAGCTTTTGTTCGAGGTCGGCGCCGAAGAGGAGACCGACGCGGTGATCGTGGTCTCGGCCCCGCCCGCGGTGCAGCAGCAGCGGGTCATGCTCAGGCCCGGGATGAACCCCGAAAAATTCCAACGCATCCTGGCCCGGCAGATGCCCGACGCCGAAAAACGCGCGCGGGCCGGCTTCGTGGTCGATACAGGCAAGGGCCTTGAGGAGACCCGGGCCGAGCTGCACGCCGTGTTGGCCACCGTGATGTCGCCGCGGTGGACAAGCCGCCGCAAGGGCCACGGCCCCGCTTGATCGGGGACTCAAATAGCGTCATCTCAAGGACATGGCGCGCGAGATAGTCCTCGATACGGAAACCACCGGCTTCGACCCCAAGCAGGGCCACCGCCTGGTGGAAATCGCCTGCGTCGAGCTGGAGGACTTCCTGCCGACCGGTCGGCATTTCCACTGCTACATCGATCCCGAGCGCGACATGCCCCCGGAAGCCGAGAAGGTCCACGGCCTGTCGGCGAGCTTCCTCAAGGGCAAGCCGAAGTTCGGCGAGGCGGTGGTGAGCGCCGCCTTCCTCGAGTTCATCGCCGACGCGCCCCTGATCGCGCACAACGCCGGCTTTGACCGCGCCTTCATCAACTGGGAGCTGGAGAAGGTCGGGCTCGTCGCCCTGCCCGAGCCGCGCTGGATCGACACCCTGTTCCTGGCGCAGCAGCGCTTTCCCGGAATGCACAATTCGCTGGATGCGCTGTGCAAGCGCTTCAACATCTCCCTGGCCGAGCGCGAGAAGCACGGGGCGCTGATCGACACCAAGCTGCTGGCCGGGGTCTATCTGGAGCTGAAGGGCGGGCGTGAGCGCAAGCTGGAGCTGACGCCCCAGGTCCTGCGCAACGCCGTGGGCATGGCCAAGGCGGCGACGGCCTATGGCGCGCGTCCGCGTCCGCTGGAGCCGCGCTCGACCGAAGCCGAACGGGCCCTGCACGCCGATTTCGTCCGCGCCAATCTCAAGGACAAGGCGCTGTGGCTGAAGATGGGCCTCGACGAGGCTTAAACGAGCGCCGTTCCCAGCATCGAGCCGCCGCCGTTGGCCTTGCGGGCGGCGTAGATGGCGGCGAAGTCGAGCGGGTCGAGCAGGAAGGGCGGGAAACCGCCTTCGGTCGACAGGTCGGCGATCAGGCGGCGCGCGAACGGGAACAGGAAGCGCGGGCATTCGATCAGCAGCACGGGCTCCAGATCGGCCTCGGCCACGCCGGTGATGCCGAACAGGCCGCCGTAGAGCAGCTCAATCGCGAACACGGTCTCGCCGTCGCGGGTGGCGGTGGCGTTGAGTTTGAGATCGACGTCGAACAGACCGTCGATGCGGCCGCGGGCGTTCATCTCGACGCCGAGATCGATCTGCGGCTGAGCGTGCGATGCGTGCAGCGAATCCGGGGCGCGCGGGCTCTCGAACGACAGGTCGCGGATGAACTGGGCCAAAACGCGAATGCCGGGGGCCGGCGGAATCTCGGGGCCGGCTTCGGCGGGAGCGGCGGCGTCGGGCGCAACGTCGGTCATGGGATGGGTCCCTCGAGCTCTTTTTTCCGGCCGCGAGGGGCGATTGGCCCGTTCGGTCCGCATTCAATAAGGGGCGCTGGCTAACATGCGCGCTATAAGGGTGCAACGGCGGGCCTGACGACCGCCTCGCGTCACCCTATATATGGCGTCTGCCGTCAGACGGGTCATAGCCTTGCAAGTCCTCGAACTCCTGATCTTCGCCGTGCTCGCCGCCGTGGTGCTGTACCAGCTCTATGCCGTGCTCGGCCGCAAGGTCGGCCGCCAGCCCGAGGAGAAAGCCGCCGCCGGCGCCTCGCGCACCGCGGTCGACGCCCAAAACGCCCAGCGCCTGCCGGCCGACAGCCCGGCGCTCGGGGGTCTGGCCGCCGTCAAGGCTAAGGATCCGACCTTCGACATCGATAATTTCCTGCAGGGCGCCCGGGGCGCCTTCGAGATGATCGTACGCGCCTTCGCCGCCAAGGACCGCGAGGCCCTCAAGCCTCTGCTCACTACCCAGGTCTACGACGCCTTCGAGGCGGTGATGGTCCAGCGCGAGGCCGAAGGCCGCACCGAAACGGTCGAATTCCTGCAGCCGCCGCGCGCCGATCTGGAAGACAGCGTTGTGGACGGCGACGTCGCCCGCCTGAAGGTCCGGTTCCTGGCCGAATTCCGCAGCCGTTCCAAGGGACCGGAAGGCGAGGCGGTGGACGACAAGCGCACCGCCGAGGTGTGGAGTTTCGAGCGCGCCCTTTCCAGCCGCGATCCCAACTGGACTCTGTCTCGGGTCGAGGCTGCTCAGGCGTGACCGATGCCGCCGGCCTGACGCGCTTGCGTCCAGGCCTGCGGGCATGGGCGGCGAGCTTGGCGGCCCTGCTGCTCTACGCCTGCGCCAGCGAACGGGTCCCGCCGCCCGCGCCATTGCCACCCCCGCCGCGCATCCGCCCGCCTGAAACACAGCCGCGCCCGGCCCGCCCCTCGCCGCCCCCCGCCGTCGAAACCAAGCCGGCTCCGCCCCAACCGATCCTCGGCTTCGCCCAGCTGCCCGGGTGGGACACCGACGACCACGCCGCGGCGCTCGACATGTTCCGCGCCAGCTGCGGCCTACAGAAGGACCCGGCGTGGCGCGAGGTCTGCCTGCGCGCCCGCGACTTCGGGCCGCAGGACGAGGTGTTTTCCAAGGCCTTCTGGGAAACCAATTTCCGTATCCAGCCCCTGGCGGCCGAGGGCCTGCTGACCGGCTACTTCTCGCCGGAATATCCCGCCCGCACGGTGCGCGAAGCCCCCTTCACCGCCGCCGTGCGCGCCCGTCCGGCCGATCTGCCCGCCGCCGACGTCGGCGCTGGCGGCGGGACCGTGCCTTACCGGACGCGCGGGGCCATCGAGGACTCCGCGCCCGAGCGGGCCCTGGCCTGGATGCGGCCGGAGGATCTGTTCTTCCTGCAGATCCAGGGCTCGGGCGTTCTGGATTTCCCGGACGGCCGTAAGGCGCGCGCCGTCTACGCCGCCAACAATGGCTATCCCTTCGTCGGCATCGCCGCGCCGATGCGCACCCAGGGCCTGCTGGCCGACAACAACACCTCCGGCGAGGCGATCCGGTCCTGGCTGGCCCAGCACCGGGGGCCGGACGCCGACGAGGTGATGCGCAAGAACCCGCGCTACATCTTCTTCAACCTGCAGGCCTACGACGGGCGCGAACCGAGCGGCGCGGCAGGGGTGACCCTGACGCCGGGGCGCTCCCTGGCGGTTGACCCCGGCCAGCACGACTATGGCGCGATCTACTGGATCAACGCAGAGGCGCCCGCGCTCACAGGCGCTTTCCCCGCTTACCGCCGCTTGGCCATGGCGCTCGACACCGGCAGCGCGATCCGGGGCGAAGTGCGCGCCGACCTCTACCTCGGCACCGGCGAAAGCGCGGGAGCGGAAGCCGGACGGGTGCGCCACCGGCTGAAGATGTACCGCCTGATCCCCGTACTGGAATTGGCGCCGTGAAGCGGCGGCCTCGGCCGGACGAGCTGCGCCTGTGGGGCATTGTCACCGCCACGGTCAATCCGGCGGCGGGCCGCTCGCACCCCGAGCCGATGGACGAGGGCCTGATCGACAAGCCCCCGGCGCCGACGGTGACCCTGAAACCCTTCGTCCCCGAAGCCCACGCCAAGCCGCGTCCGGTCCCGACCACCGCGCCCGAGGACATCGAGCCCGGCCGCAAGCGCCGCCTGAGCCGCGAACGCGATATCCTGGAATTGCGGCTGGACATGCATGGCCTGGACCAGGACCGCGCCCGCTCGATGCTGCTGTCGTTCCTGTGCCGGGCGCAGGACGAGGGGGTGCGGGCGGTGCTGGTGATCACCGGCAAGGGCTATTCCGGCGAGGGCATCCTGCGCCGGCGCACGCCCGAATGGCTGGCCGACCCGGCCCTGCGTCACGTCGTGGCCGGGGTGTCTGAGGCGCACAAGCGCCACGGCGGCGAGGGCGCGCTCTATGTGGCGCTGAAGCGGAAAACCTAGATCCGCGCTTGGGCCAGCAACAGTTGCGTCAGCGCTTCGGGCGCGAGCACCATGGCGTCGTGGCCGGTGGGCAGGTCGAGCCAGGCCCAACCCTGCTGCTTGCGGACCCACTGGCGCGAGGCTTCCAGGGGCGCGTAACTCGGCTGGGTGCAGTGGACATAGGTGCGCGGCAGGCTGTTTCCGACAGGGCCGGTCAGGCGGATCGGGCTCTCGTAGGCGCCGATCGGATGCGGGGTCAGGCGGCGGCGGACCCAGTCGGCGCGCGGATGATCCTCCGGCACGCCGAAGGCCGAAACCGGCGGATTGGGGATGGCGATGCCGAGGCCCTGTTCGGAAACGAGCTTGCGGCGGGCTGCGACCACTTCGGCGGGCAGGACGCTGAACGGGCTCTGGCCGCTCTCGATGATCAGGCTGTCGAGGTAGACCAGCCGGCGGATGCGCTGGCGCATGCGGTCGGCGGCCATGCTGATCACCGGCCCGGCGAAGCTGTGGCCGACCAGAACCACGTCGGTCAGGTCCTCCATCTCCAGCAGGTTGGTCAGATCGTTGGCGAAGGTCTCCAGCGTGATCGTGCTTGAGAGCAGGTGCCTGGACTGGCCGAGGCCGGTGAAGGTTGGGGTGAACACGCGGCAACCGGCGGCGGTCAGCCGGTCGGACACGTCGCGCCAGCACCAGCCGCCGTGCCAGGCGCCATGCACCAGGACGAAGGTCGCGCCCTTGGGGGCCTGGGCATTGGCGAGGCCGGGGGCCAGGGCGGCGGCGGTCAGTGCGGCCTTGAGGGCGGCGCGGCGGTTCATGGCTACTTCAGCTCGGTCATCATGGCGCACTGATGCTCGCTCTGCAGAATCTCGTAGTGCGTGCGGTTGCCGAGGTTGAAGCGCAGGTCGCCGGTCTTGTAGGCGTTGACGGTCTCGGCCCCGTCGGGCGTGACCGATTTCAGCGTGCCGTCGAAGCGGTAGGCGACCACCACGTTCTTGTCGTGGAAGTGCATCGGGGTGGCGACGCCGGCCGCCCAGCAGTGCTGCCAGACGATGACCTTGTCGTTGTCCAGCTTCTTGGTGGCGCCCGGGCGGGGGAAGGCCAGCTGGAACTTGGTGGGATTGGCGAAGGCTTTGTGCGGGCCGTCCTTCAGGGCGATGACGATCTGGTGCACGCCGTCCGACTGGGCGGTCGAGCGCGAGTCCTTGCCCTTGGGGGTGAAGATCACGTCGCCGTAGTCGCGCTTGGCCACGACGCCGCCGTTGGCTACCTGACCGCCTTCGAGGAACATGGTCACGGTGTCGAGGTTGGCCGGGGTGGCCGGACCGGTCTGGCCCTTGTTCAGTTTCACGTCCCAGACGGT
The DNA here is from genome assembly GCA_947475845.1 of Caulobacteraceae bacterium. Lineage (GTDB taxonomy): Bacteria > Pseudomonadota > Alphaproteobacteria > Caulobacterales > Caulobacteraceae > BOG-938. The sequence goes on from CANJMO010000031.1 coordinate 12,271, forward strand.
GACCTGATCGTTGTCGATGGCCGGGGCCTGCTGCGCGAAGGCGGGCACGGCGAAAGTCATCAAGCAGGCGGCGGTCAAAAGGGTACGCATGACGTTTCCTCGGTTTTTGGTCTTGGCGGCGAAGCTGCCTGAGAGGCAGGCCCGCGTCTAGGTGCTCGCCAGCCAGATCGTATGGCGCGCCCCGCGCTTGCCGGTGGCTCGGACCTCGACCTCCTCGACCTTGAAGCTCCCCTTGCGCAGGCGCTGGGTGAAGCGGGGACTGGGGGCGGAGGACCACACCGCGAGGATGCCGCCGGGGGTCAGAGCGGCCTTGGCGGCGGCGAGGCCGGTGTCGCTGTAGAGGCGGTCGTTGGCTTTGCGGCTGAGGCCTTCCGGACCGTTGTCGACGTCGAGCAGGATGGCGTCGTAGCGGCCATGGGCGATGGCGTCGGCGACGTCGCCCAGGCGGATGTCGAGGCGCGGATCGTCGAGACTGCCGGCGGATAGCCCGGCCATCGGACCGCGCGCCCAGTCCACGACCTGCGGGATCAGCTCGCCGACGGTGACCCTGGCCTGCGGGCCGAGCGCGCCGAGCGCCGCGCGCAGGGTGAAGCCCATGCCATAGCCGCCGATCAGGATGTGGGCCTTGGGCCGGTCCTTAATCCGCTCGCAGACCAGGGTGGCCAGGGCCTGTTCGGAGCCCGACAGGCGGCTGTTCATCAGTTCGATGGAGCCGGACATGATCGAGTATTCGGTTCCGCGCCGCATCAGGCGCAGGTCGCCGCCGTCGTCGGGGACCTGGGCGGTCGCGAGGTGTTCCCAGGGGATCACTTCGGCCGGGACGCCTTCTCACTGAGGCCGGAGGTTCCCTCGCGGGCCTCCAGCTTGGCGGCGACCTGATCCAGGCCGACGCCGGCGGCGGTGAGCAGGACGAGCCAGTGGTAGATCAGGTCGGCGCTCTCGGCGGCGACGGCCTCGGGATCGTTCTGGATCGCGGCGATCACCGTCTCGATGGCCTCCTCGCCGAATTTCTTGGCGGCGCGTTCGCTCCCCTCGCCGAGGAGCTTGGCGGTGTAGGAGGATTCCGGGTCGGCGCCCTTGCGCGAGGCGATGGTGGCCTGCAGGCGTTCCAGGGTCTGGGAGAAGCGGGTGCTCATAAGCTTAAGTCAAACGCACCGGGAGGCCCGCGTCCAGCAGGGTCTGCTTGGCCTGGCCGACGCTGATCTCGCCGAAGTGGAAGATCGAGGCCGCCAGCACCGCGTCGGCGCCGCCGTCGCGCACCGCTTCGACCAGGTGTCCAGCCGAGCCGGCGCCGCCCGAAGCGATCACCGGGACCGAGACCGCATCGGAAACGGCTTTCAGCAGGGCGGTGTCGTAGCCGGATTTGGCCCCGTCGCGGTCCATGGAGGTCAGCAGGATCTCGCCGGCGCCCAGCTTGACGGCCTTGGCCGCCCATTCGACGACGTCGATGCCGGTGTTGTTGCGCCCGCCGACGGTGAACACGTCCCAGCCGGAGCCGTCGGCGCGGGCCTTGGCGTCGATGGCCAGGACCACCGCCTGACTGCCGAAAGCGTCGGCGCAGCCGGAGAGGAGGGCGGGGTTGAGCACGGCGGCGGTGTTGATCGAGACCTTGTCGGCCCCGGCGCGCAGGATCTTGCGGGCGTCTTCCACCGCGCGGACCCCGCCGCCCACGCCCAGCGGCATGAAGCAGACGTCGGCGGTGCGGGCGATGACGTCCAGGATCGCGCCGCGCCCCTCGTGGCTGGCGGTGATGTCGAGGAACATCAGCTCATCCGCGCCCGCGGCGTCATAGGCCGAGGCCTGTTCGACCGGATCGCCCGCGTCGCGCAGGGCGAGGAAGTTGACGCCCTTGACCACGCGCCCGTCCTTGACGTCGAGACAGGGAATGACGCGGACCTTCAGCATCAGGCGGGGGTCTTCTGGCGGGCGGCGCGGATGGCTTCCTCGGCGGTGATATTGCCGGTGTAGAGCGCGCGGCCGAGGATGGCGCCGGCGATAGGCACGCCCTTGCGCGCCTTGAGCAGCTCGATGTCCTTGACCGAGGCCAGGCCGCCGGAGGCGATGACCGGGATCGAGACCGCGTCGGCCACCGCGCCGACCCCGTCGATATTGATGCCGGTGAGGGCCCCGTCGCGGCCGATGTCGGTGACGATCAGGGCGGCGACGCCGGCGCCCTCGAAGCGTTTGCTGAGTTCGATGGGCTCCAATTCGGAGGCATCGACCCAGCCGTGGACGGCGACCTTGCCGTCTTTCACGTCCACGGCCACGGCGATCTGTTCGGGGAAGGCGGCGGCGGCCTTCTTGACCAAGTCCGGGTCGCGCACGGCGACGGTGCCGAGGATCACGCGGCTGACGCCGGTCTCGATCCAGCGTTCGATGTCCTCGAAGGTGCGCACGCCGCCGCCCAATTGGATCGGGATCGAGACGGCCTCAAGGATGGCTTCGACGGCGGCGACATTGACCGCGCGGCCCTCGATGGCGCCGTTCAGATCGACCACATGCAGCCAGTCGAAGCCGGACTGGGCGAACTGGCCGGCCTGGTCGCCGGGCGAGTTGTTGAACACCGTCACCTTGTCCATGTCGCCGTACAGCAGGCGCACGCACTGGCCGTCCTTCAGATCGATCGCGGGATAGAGGATCACGGCCGCCACTCCAGAAAATCGCCCAGCAGGCGCAGGCCGACGGCCTGGGATTTCTCGGGGTGGAACTGCACCCCCGCGATATTTCCCCGGGCCACCGCCGCGACGATCGGCTCGCCGTGCTGGGTCCAGGCGATGGCGTCGGCCTTGTCGCGCGGTTCAAGAACGAACGAGTGGGTGAAATAGACGTGAGCCCCGTCCGGCGCGTGGGCCAGCAGGGCGTGGGGCTGCTCGCTCTGCAGGGCGTTCCAGCCCATGTGCGGAATCTTCAGGGCGTGATCTGCGGGCTCGAGCTTGCGCACATGGCCCTGGATCCAGTCGAGGCCGGGGGTCTCGCCGAACTCCAGGCCGCGGGTCGCCAGCAGCTGCATGCCGACGCAGATGCCGAGGAACGGCTTCGAGCCCACCATGACCGCTTCGGTCATGGCTTCAACAAGACCGTCCTGGGCCTGCAGCGCGCCCATGCAGGCGGCGAAGGCGCCGACGCCGGGCAGGACCAGGCGGTCGGCTGCCAGGACGACTTCGGGATCGCCGGAGACCACGATCCGGTTGTCGGTCCCGCAGGCTTTCGCCGCCGCCGCCAACGCCTTTTCGGCCGAGTGCAGATTGCCCGACCCGTAGTCGATCAAAACCGTGGTTTGCATTGAAACCCTAGAGCACGCCCTTGGTGGACGGCGCCGCTCCCATTGTCTTGGGGTCCAGCTCGACCGCTTCGCGCAGGGCGCGGGCCAGGGCCTTGAAGCCGCTCTCGGCGATGTGGTGGGTGTTGTCGCCGTAGAGGGTTTCAAGGTGCACGCAGGCGCCGCAGTTCAGGGCGAAGGCCTGGTGGAACTCCTTGAACAGTTCGGTGTCCATCTCGCCGACCTTGGGCCGGGTGAAGTCCACCTTCCAGATCAGATAGGGGCGGTTGGCGAGGTCCACGGCGCAGCGGGTCAAGGTCTCGTCCATCGGGATATAGGCGGTCCCGAAGCGGCGGATGCCCTTGAACTCGTCGCAGGCCTGCTTGAACGCCTGGCCGAGCACGATGCCGGTGTCCTCGACCGTGTGGTGCATGTCGATGTGCAGGTCGCCCTTGGTCTCGATGTCGAGATCGAAGCCGCCATGCTTGGCGAAGCTTTCCAGCATGTGATCGTAGAAGCCGATCCCGGTGGAGATGTTGGACTTGCCCGTTCCGTCCAGGTCGATGCGCACGCGGATGCACGTCTCCTTGGTCTCGCGGACGACTTCAGCGGTGCGGTTGGCCATGACGCCCTCTTAGAGTCCGCCCTTGGCGGCCAGGTCCTGCAGCGACACCTGGGGCCGGGGGCCATAGTGAGAGATCACCTCGGCGGCGGCCAGGGAGCCCAGCCGGCCGCAGACGTCCAGCGGGCGGCCCTTGGCCAGGCCGAACAGGAACCCTGCTGCGTATTGGTCGCCCGCGCCGGTGGTGTCCACGACTTTTTGGACCGGGGCGGCGGCGATGTCCTGGATGTTGTCGCCGGCGATGACGGTGGAGCCCTTTTCGCCGCGGGTGATGGCGGCGAGCTTGGCCCGGCCGCGCAACGAACGGACGGCGGTGTCGAAGCTGGTGGTCTCGAACAGCGCGGTCAGCTCGGCCTCGTTGGCCAGCAGGATATCAACCTCGCTGTCGATGAAGCCGAGCAGGGCCTCGCGGTGACGGTGGACGACGAAGCTGTCGGACAGGGTCAGGGCGATCAGGCGTTCGGAGGCGCGGGCGATGCCGGCGGCCTTGGCGAAGGCGCGGCGGGCCTCGGACGGATCGAACAGGTAGCCTTCCAGGTAGATGATCTTGGCCGACTCGATGGTCTTGGCGTCGACGTCGTCCGGGTTGAGGTGAATCGAGGCGCCCAGGTAGGTCGACATGGTGCGCTGGCCGTCGGGGGTGACGTTGATCAGGCAGCGGGCGGTGGCCGGGCCGCCGATCAGGGGAGCCACGTCGAAGGTGACGCCGATGGCGTTGATGTCGTGGGTGAACACCTCGCCGAGCTGGTCATTGGCGACCTTGCCCAGATAGGCCGAACGGCCGCCGAGGCTGGCCACGCCGGCCACGGTATTGGCGGCCGAACCGCCCGAAGCTTCGATGCCCGCCGCCATGCGGCCGTACAGGGCCTCGGCCTGGGCGTCGTCGATCAGGACCATGGAGCCCTTGGTCAGGCCCTCGTCGCTGAGGAAGGCGTCGGTCGAGGGCGAGATGACATCGACGATGGCGTTGCCGATGGCGGCGACGTCGTAAAGCTCGGGCATGGGGAAGGTCCGCACGGTGAAGGTCGCGCGGTCTATAGCCTGGGTTGGGCGCCGGGTCAGCCCGAAAGGGCGGACTCGGGCGCAGACCCATCCAAACGGGCGGGCGGGTCGTCCGGCTCCGGGTCCAGCCAGGACACCGTGTAGCGGGTCGGTCCCGGAGGATCGCCGCGCGCCTTGGCGGCCTCAGCGCGGCGGCCCCGCCGGGCGGTGACGGCGAGACGGGCGCTGCGCCTGGGGCTTGGGGGTTCGGGGTCCGCGACGGGCGGGGGCGGGTCGAGATCGTCCAGCAGAGCCGCCAGCGGGGCGCCCGCCAGCCCGCCGTGCATCTCCGTCTGCGCCCAGGCCTCCTGGGCCAGACGGGTCCAGTCCAGCGGCAGTCCGATGTCGGCGCAGATGCGGGCGAGGATTTCGCTGACCGGACGGTCGAGCAGATCGCCATAGAGGTCGATGTCGTCGAGCCGGTCGCCGGCCTCGGCCACCAGGGCGTCGACGGCGGACGCATCGTCGTCATGCTCGGCCTCGGCGGTGCGCTCGACGATGCGCTCGACGCGGACCTTGAGGATGTGGTCGGGATCTGGCCGGGGGGCTGACGGGTCGGCGACGACCAGCCCCGCATCCAGCGCGGCGAGGCCGTCGACCAGTTTCGATTGCAGGGCCACGGTCAGACGCACGGCGCGCGAGGCGCGGGCGAAGGCCAGGGAGGGATCGGCTTTGGTGGGCGGGTCCTCGCCCCGGACCTGACGCCCGACGCCCTCGGCCACCTCAAGCCCGATCTCCGCCAGCCGCCCGAGCAGGCGCAACTGCGGCTCGATCAGCGCGCGGGCACGGTCGAGGGCGGCGGAAGGAGGGGTGATCGGCTCGGCCATTTTGAGAACAAAAGATGAACTGAGTCGGGTGAGGAAGTCAAGTTTCCGCACCCCGAGAGGCTAATGCCCGCAGGATAGGGCAGAGGCGGAATAACTTCCGCCGCCCCACAAAGTGAAGGTCTCGGTGACCTTGATCTTGTCGCCCTTTACGCAACCAGCGTCGCCGATCTGGCTGACTGCAATCTGGCCGCCATCCACGTCTACGAGAGCTCCATATCCGCCGCCTTGACCTCGCCCCAGTGCTTGGCCAGGGTCCGCTCCCCGCCGGACAGCCCGGCCAGGAGTTCTGAGTGCCGGCCAAGACCTGTCGATATCTCTGCGCCGCCCTGCTGCTGATCGCGGCGCCGGCCCTGGCCCAGGCGCCCGCGCAATCCACCGTGGTCCGCCGCTCGCCGTTCATCCCCGACTGCGCCCCAGCGGCCAAGGATGACCTGTGCCGGGCCCCGATGGCGTTCCGCTATGAGGAGGCCGAGCGGCGGCTGGGCTCGGCGGACCTGGTGACCTGGGCCGACGGCCAGACCCTGAACGTGGCGGCGCGCTCAGCCACCGCCACCGCCGAGCTGAACGGTTCGATCCAGGAAGGCCTGGCGCCGATGTCGACCTCCGGCTCCCTGTGGGGGGCCAGCTACCAGGCGCCGCAGATCGGCAAGGCCGTGGTGGAATTCAGCGTCGGCAAGGCGTCGGCGGTGTTTCGCGGACCGCAGGCTCCGGCCGCCCCGCCGTCCAACGCGGCGCTCAAGGGCAAGCTGGAGGTGCTCGACATCAAGAGCGCGGCGCTGGGCAATACGCGCAAGGTCACCGTCTATGTCCCGCCCGGAACCGCGCCCAAGGGCGGCTGGCCGCTGGTGATCGCCGCCAACGGCGAGACCATGGCGCCCTACATCGCGGTGACCGACGCCCTGATCGAGGGCAGGCAGATCCGCCCGGTGGCGGTGGTGGCGGTGTGGCCGGGCGGCAGTCCCGGCGAATACCTGCGCGGCAAGGACCCGGACGCCTACCAGCGTCACGCCATGTTCGTGCAGCGCGAGGTGCTGCCGCTGGTGGAGAAGCGGTTCTCGGTGACCCACGACGCCGGGCGGCGGCTGCTGTTCGGGACCGACAATGGCGGCGACTGGGCCGTGCAGACGGCGCTGCGAGAGACCGACGTGGCCCGCACGGTGGCGGCGTTCTCGGTGACGGGGGGTTCGGAGCCGCCGTTCCGCTCGGGCAAGAAGTTGCGGATGTTCATGGCGGCCGGGGCGTTCGAAGGGCCGTACCTGAAGGGCTCGCGCCAGATCTGCAGCCTGGCCTCGGCGTCGGGTACGCCGTGCGTGCTGGATGTGGCGCAGGCCGGCCACGCGCCGCTGATCTGGCAGGCGCAGCTGGCCAAGGTGCTGAAGACTGTGTTTCCGGCGGGGCGTTAGTAAGATCGACACCAAGGCACGAAGGACACCAAGAAGAGCGCCGCGCGGCCGATAGCCTGGAGCTGCTGGGTCCCGGATAATCGCTGCGCGATTTCCGGGATGACGATCTGGGGTGGGGAGGGCGCCGGCCTAGGCGCCGATGAACAGTTCGCGGCTGGGGCAGAGGTCGGCGACGATGCAGTTCAGGCACTTGGGATTGCGCGCCACGCAGGTGTAGCGGCCGTGCAGGATCAGCCAGTGGTGGGCGCGGGTCAGATAGGGGGTTGGCACCACCGCCATCAGCTGGGCCTCGACCTTGTCCGGCGCGGAGCCATCGGCGATGCGCAGACGGTGGGAGACGCGGAAGACATGGGTGTCGACGGCGATGGCCGGTTCGATGTCCAGTTCGTTGAGGACGACGCTGGCGGTCTTGCGGCCGACGCCGGGCAGGGCCATCAGCGCCTCGCGGTTGAGCGGCACCTGGCCGCCGTGCTCCTTCAGCAGGATAGCGGCGGCGGCGATCACGTTCTTGGCCTTGGTGCGGTAGAGGCCGATGGTGCGGATGTAGGGCTCCAGGCCCTCCACCCCGAGATCGTGCATCTGTTGCGGGGTCGGGGCGTCGCGGAATAGGGCCTTGGTCGCCTTGTTGACCGAAACGTCGGTGGCCTGGGCCGAGAGGGCGACGGCGACCACCAGCTCATAGGGGCTCTTGTAGTTCAGCTCGGTCTTGGGGTGGTCCTCATTGGCCGCGAAACGGTCGAAAATCTCCTGGATGCGCGCGGCCTGGGCCTTGGTCCGGACCGTGGCGCGGGGGTGCGGGGTTTTCTTGGGGATTTTGGCGGAGGGCATGGGCGGACCATGGCGGTGTTTAGTTTTGCCGCCAACTGCTTTGCCGCCATGATCCATCGCCTCCCAGTTGCGGTATAGAGGCACGGAACACCGAGGATCGGCCGTCATGAGTTTCAGCGAGCAGGAGGTCGAGCGGTACGCGCGCCACCTGGTGCTGCGCGAGATCGGCGGGTCCGGCCAGCAACGGCTGAAGGCGGCGCGGGTGCTGATCGTCGGCGTGGGCGGACTGGGTTCGCCGGCGGCGCTGTATCTGGCGGCGGCGGGGGTCGGAACGCTCGGCCTGCTCGACCCGGACACCGTGGCTCTGTCCAACCTGCAGCGGCAGGTGATGTACGACATGGCGGACGTCGGGCGCGGCAAGGCGCTGAGCGCGGGCCTGCGCCTGTCGGGCCTCAACCCTGAGATCGAGATCGACCCCCTGCCCATGGCGCTGGACGCCGCCAACGCCGCCGAGCTGGTGGCCGGCTATGACGTGGTGCTGGACGGCACCGACGATTTCGCCACCCGGTTCGCGGTCAACGCCGCCTGCGTAGCGAAGGGCAAGCCCCTGGTTTCCGGCGCGATCGGCCGTTGGAGCGGTCAGGTCGGGGTGTTCGGCGCCGGGCTGACCCGGGGCAAGCCGCTGGCCGAGCGCCAACCCTGCTACCAGTGCCTGGTCAATGAGACGCCGCCGGATGCGGAGGCCTGTTCGTTGGTGGGGGTGGTCGGGGCCCTGGCCGGGGTGGTCGGATCGATGATGGCGCTGGAAGCGATCAAGCTGATCGCGGGGGCCGGCGAGCCGCTGAACGGACGGCTGTGGGTCTATGACGCGCTGGACGGCGAGAGCCGGACTGTGCGGCTGTCGGCCGATCCCGCGTGCCGGGTGTGCGCCGCGGCCTGACGGCGCCGTCGCACGCTGTTTCAATCGGCGCGGCCCTAATGGGCGGTGCGGTGTGATGGGAAGCTGGTCTCGAAAACAAACCGAGGCTCAGCCATGCGCATCCGCCGTCTTCACGCCTTCGCCGCCCTGATCGTCCTGGCCGCGGCGGGGCCCGCCTTCGCCGTGGACAGCCTGACTGCCTCGCCGCGCGGCGACGACAAGACCTTCACCATCTACTACCTGCACTCCATCCCCGACGGGACGACGGTGGTCGAGGAGAAGACGGCGGCGGTGACCTCCAGGGTCGGCGGGGCCGGGCGGTCGGACATCCTGTTCGACGGCGCCCTGGACAATGTCTCGATCCGCTGGAGCCCGGACGGCAACCAGCCGCCCAAGGACGCACCGCCCAACCACGAGAAGAAGGCCCGCCTGCAACTTGTGCTGCAGGGCGAGTTCGCGGTCGAGGTCAGCAACGGCAAGGAAGTGCATGTAAAGCAGGGCAACCTGCTGCTGCAGGAAGATTCCACCGGCTTCGGCCACAAGATGCGCTGCACCGCGCCGACCGGCTCGCTCGGCTGCGTGCAGCGACCATGGACGCGACCGATCCGGACAAGTTCTTCGCCAACGTCGCCAAGTAGCGGCGCTAGAGGATCAACTCGGCGATCACCCGGTCGAGCACCGGGCGGCCCCTGGCCGTGGCGATCAGGCGGCCGTCTTTCACCTGTACGAAGCCTTGGGTTCGCAAATCCGGCAAACGGGTCAGGGTCAGGGCCTCCAGATCGGCCAAGGGCACCCCCTCATCGATGCGCAGGCCGAGCAGCAGGCGCTCCTCCGCGGCTTCCACGGGATTGAGCGCGTCCTGGACGGTCAGGCCGGTCCCGGTAGCGCCGACGGATGCCAGGTAGTCCGGTATGGCGCGGGCGGTCTCGGTGGCGGTGCGACCGTCGGCCAGAGTCAGACGGCCATGGGCGCCGGGACCGACGCCCAGGTAGTCCTCGCCGCGCCAGTAGACCAGGTTGTGCCGCGAACGGGCGGCCGCGCCCCGGGCGTGGTTCGACACCTCGTAGGCGGCGAAGCCCGCGTCCTCCAGGATCTGCTGGGTTTTTTCGTAGAGGGCGGCGGCGAGGTCGGGGTCGGCGGGGGCGAAGGCGCCGCGGCGGACAGACCGATCGAAGGGCGTACCGGCCTCGATGGTTAGCTGGTAGGGCGAGAGGTGTTCGGCACCGAGATCGAGAGCGGCCTTGAGCTCATCGGTCCAAGCCCCCGGCGTCTGGCCGGGGCGGGCGTAGATCAGGTCCAGCGACAGACGCGGGAACAGGCGGGCGGCCAGACGGGCGGCGCGGCGGGCTTCCTCCGCGCCATGGTTGCGGCCGAGGAAGGCGAGCGAGGCGTCGTCCAGCGCCTGCACGCCGAGGGACAGGCGCGTGACCCCCGCGCCGGCGAAGGCGGCGAAGCGGCCCGACTCGGCGTCGGTGGGATTGGCTTCGAGCGAGATCTCCAGATCGGGCGCGGCAGGCCACAGGCTCTTCGCCGTCTCGACGATGCGGGCGGTCCTGGCCGGGTCCATCAGGGACGGCGTGCCGCCGCCGAAGAAGATCGACACCAGGCGGCGCGGGCCGATCAAGGCGGCTTGTGTTTGCAGATCGCGCACGATGGCGTCGGCCAAGGCCTCGGCCTCACCCGCGCGGCGGTCGAGGGCCACGTTGAAGTCGCAGTAAGGACAGATGCGGGCGCAGTACGGCCAGTGGACGTAGACGCCGAGGGTGGGAAGATCAGTCAAACAGGGCGGCCTTGAGCGCGGCGAAGGCGCGGGCGCGGTGGCTGATGGCGTCCTTGGCCTGCGGCTCCATCTCGCCGAAGGTCTGGGTTCCGCCGTCCGGAATGAAGATCGGGTCGTAGCCGAAGCCCTTGGCGCCCCGGGCCGGGAAGGTCAGCAGGCCGTCGACGCGGCTCTCCACCGCCACCACCGGCCCGCCATGGGGCCAGGCCACGGCGAGGGCGCAAGAGAACCAGGCGGTCAGGTCCTCGAAGCCGGTTTCCTCGAGCCGCTCGCGCACCTTGTCCATGGCCGCGCCGAAGTCCTTGCCCGGTCCGGCCCAGCGGGCGGAATAGATGCCGGGCGAGCCGTCCAGCGCCGCTACCGACAATCCGGAGTCGTCGGCCAGGGCGATCAGGCCGGAGCGATCGGCCGCCGCGCGCGCTTTCAGGATGGCGTTGCCGATGAAGGTGGACTCGGTCTCGTCAGGCTCCGGCAGGCCCAGTTCACCGGCGGAAACCACTTGGAAACGCCCTTCCAGTAAAGCCGCAAGCTCCTTGGCCTTGCCCGGATTGTGGGTGGCCGCGACAATGCGCGTCCCGCGCGGCAAACTCAGCGCCATCTTCTCGTCTCCAGGACCCTTGCCCCATGCAACTCTACTACCATCCGGTCTCGCCCTATGTGCGCAAGGTCCTGATCGTGGCGGAAGAGAATGGGTTGGGCGAGCGCGTGGACCGCGTGATGACCGACACCCTGGACGAGGCGCTGCGGACGGTGACGCCGCTGTCGAAGATTCCGGCGCTGAAGCTGGACGACGGGACGGTGCTCTACGATTCCCGGGTGATCTGCGAATATCTCGACGCCCTGGGGACCGGGGCCCTGATCCCGGCCGATGGCGCGGCGCGCTGGCCGGTGCGGCTGCTGGAAGCGCTTGGCGACGGCATCTGCGACGCGGCCCTGCGCATCGTCATGGAGGGCCGCCGGGCCGAGGACAACCGTCATGCCGACGTGATCGCGCGCCAGGAGCAGGCGGTGCGCGCCGGGCTGGCCGAAGCCGAGCGGCTGCTGCGGGACGGGCGGTTCAGCCTGGGCGAGGCGGCCCTGGCCTGCGCCATCGGCTATCTGGAATTTCGCCTGCCGGCCTTTGAGTGGCGCGGGGCGCACCCGGCTTTGGCCGCGTGGTACGAGGCCGCCCTGCGGCGGCCCTCGGTGGCCAAGACCGCGATGAAGCCCGCCTGATGAGCGCGGTCGACGATCTGATGCAGGCGCAGGCCCTGCCCGACCACTATCGCGCCATGCTGCACACGGTGCACCGGCCCGTGGCCGCGGCGATCGTGAACAAGCGCGCCGAGGCGGGGCGGTCGATCGTGGTCGGCCTGTGCGGCAGCCAGGGCAGCGGCAAGTCGACCATGGCCGCGTTCCTCAAGGCGCTGCTGGAGGAACAGGGGCTGAGCGTCGCCGTCATATCGCTCGACGATCTCTATCTGCCCCTGGCTCAGCGGCAGGAGTTGGGCCTGACGGTGCATCCGCTGCTGAAGACCCGCGGCGTGCCCGGCACTCACGATCCGGGCCTCGGCCTGGCTCTGTTCGACATCCTCACCGGCGAGACGCCCGCCGAAGTGTCCCTGCCGCAGTTCGACAAAGCCGAGGACACCCGCGCGCCGGGCGACACATGGCCACTGACCAAGGCGCCGGTGGATGTGGTGCTGTTCGAGGGCTGGTGCGTGGGGGCGATCGCCCAGGCCGACGACGCCCTGATGGCGCTGATCAACGACCTGGAACGCGGCCAGGACCCCGATTGCCGCTGGCGCCGCTACGTCAACGACAGGCTGAAGACCGACTACGCGGCGCTCTATGGCCGCATCGACCTGATGTGCCTGCTGCAGGCGCCCAGTTTCGAGGTGGTGTTCGGCTGGCGCTCGCTGCAGGAGCAGAAGCTGGCCGAACGGGTGGCGCGCGAGGGCCTGGCCGGACGCCGGATCATGAGCCCGGAGGAGATCCGGGTGTTCCTGATGCACTACCAGCGGCTGACCGAGTGGATTCTCAGCGAGATGCCCGGCCGCGCCGATGTCGTGATGCCGATGACGGCGGACCACCGGATCACCGGGGTCCGCTTTAAGCGCTAGCCGACCGCGATCTTCTGCAGCTCGACCAGTTCGGCGATGCCCTTGCGGGCCAGGTCGAACAGGCTTTCGAACTCGGCGCGGGTGAAGCCGCGCTTCTCGCCGGTGGCCTGGATCTCGACGATGTCGCCCGAGCCGGTCAGGACGAAGTTGGAGTCGGCTTCGGCGTTGGAATCTTCTTCGTAGTCGAGGTCGAGCACCGGAACGCCCTCGAACACGCCGCAGGAGACGGCGGCGACCTGGTCGAGGATCGGGTCCTTGGTGATCAGGCCCTCGGTCATCAGGTAGCGGGTGGCCAGGCGCAGGGCGACCCAGGCGCCGGTGATGGCGGCGGTGCGGGTGCCGCCGTCGGCCTGGACCACGTCACAGTCGATGGAGATCTGGCGCTCGCCCAAAGCCTTCATGTCGACCACCGCGCGCATCGAGCGGCCGATCAGGCGCTGAATCTCTTGGGTGCGGCCCGACTGCTTGCCCTGGGCGGCTTCGCGTCGTCCACGGGTGTGGGTGGCGCGTGGCAGCATGCCGTATTCGGCGGTGACCCAGCCCTGGCCCTTGCCGCGCAGGAAGCCGGGCACGCCCTCGTCGACACTGGCGGTGACCAGCACCTTGGTGTGGCCGAAGGTGACCAGGCAGGAGCCCTCGGCGTAACGGTTGACGCCGACCTCCAGGGTGACGGCGCGCAGGGCGTCAACGGAACGCTCGGAAGGACGCATGCGAAGAACTCCAGACCCGCTTGCGTGCGGGCAAGCGGGGCTTATCCTAAATGAGGACGCCACCGTCCATCCCAGCTTTGCATCGGCACGCAATGTCCGCCTTCCTGCCGCCCGGCCCAGGCCTGAGCACGCCGCGCGGCCCCAGCCTGGGCCAGCTCGACGAACGCGCCCGCGACATCTTCCGCCGCTTGGTGGAGACCTACCTTGAAACCGGCGAGCCGGTCGGCTCGCGAACCATCTCGCGCGGCGGGGTGGCGCTGTCGTCGGCCTCGATCCGCAACACCATGCAGGACCTGACGGCCCTGGGCCTTTTGGGCGCGCCCCATTCCAGCGCCGGACGGCTGCCGACCCACGCGGGCCTGCGCCTGTTCGTCGACGGCCTGCTGGAAGTCGGCGACCTCGGCGAGGACGAGCGCCGGGACATCGAATCCCGCATGGCCGGGCGCGGACGCAGCATGGAAGAGGCGCTGGACGCCGCGTCCTCGCTTCTGTCCGGCCTGGCCGGCGGGGCCGGTGTCGTGGTCGCGCCGGTGCGCGACGCCGGGGTCAAGCATGTGGAGTTCGTGGCGCTCGGGGCCGATCAGGCCCTGGCGGTGATGGTGTTCGACGACGGCCAGGTCGAGAACCGGCTGATGATCCGCTCGGCCGGGATGACGCCATCGGCTCTGCAGGAGGCGTCCAACTTTCTCAACGCCCGGCTGGCGGGACGGACACTGACCGAGGCCAAGCTGGAGATGCGCGGGGAAATGGACCAGTCCCGGCGCGCCCTCAACGAGACCGCCGCGCGGCTGGTGGAGGACGGGCTGGCGGCCTGGGGCGGCGGCGAAGACGCCGACCGGGCCCTGATCGTGCGCGGCCGCGCCAACCTGCTGCACGACCGCGCAGCGCTGGAGGACCTGGAAAAGGTGCGCATGCTGTTCGACGATCTCGAACAGAAGGAACAGCTGATCGGCCTGCTGGACGACGTGCGCGACGCCGAGGGCGTGCGCATCTTCATCGGCGCCGAAACCCGTCTTTTCTCGCTTTCGGGTTCCGCTGTGATCGCGGCGCCCTATATGAACGGCCGACAGAAGGTGGTGGGGGCGATCGGCGTGATCGGCCCGACCCGTCTGAACTATGCCCGCGTCATCCCGTTGGTGGACTATACCGCCCGGGTGCTCGGGCGGCTGCTTGAGTCCTAGAGGTATTTGACATGACCGACGATCACACGCCGGCCGAGGTTGACGGCGATATCGCGCACGAAGCGGCCGATGGCGGTCCGGATTCCGGGCTGGAGGCGATGCTCGACAAGCTGCAGGCCGAGAACGCGGCCCTGCGCGAACAGGTGCTGCGGGTGGCGGCAGACGCGGAGAACTCCAAGCGCCGGGCCGAGCGCGAAGCCAATGACGCGCGCGCCTACGCCATCCAGAAATTCGCCAAGGACCTGCTGGGCGTGGCCGACAACCTGTCGCGCGCCCTGCAGCACGCGCCGCGCGACGACGCGGATCAGGTGGTGAAGAACTTCCTCACGGGGATCGAGCTGACCGAAACGGCCCTGGCCGGCGCCTTCGAGCGCAACGGCCTGACCAAGGTCGATCCGGACCAGGGCGACAAGTTCGACCCGCACCTGCACCAGGCGATGATGGAACAGCCCGCCGAGGGCGTGGAACCCGGCGCCATCGTCCAGGTGATGCAGGCCGGCTATGAGCTGATGGGCCGGATCGTGCGTCCGGCCCTGGTGATCGTGGCGGCCAAGGGCCCGGCCGCGACCAGCGGCTACGCCAACGGCGGCGGCGCAGCCGGCGGCGGCGCGGTGGATACCAAGGCGTAAGGCTCTAGTAGAGTTTGGTCATCGCCTGATCGAACTTCTTCCAGGCGGCCGGCGCCTTCTTGCGCTCCAGCGCCCCGACCACGTCCAGCCGAGTCTCAACCCCGCCCCGGCCAAGGCAGGAGTCCGGCACGCGCATGGCCGAGGTTTCGCTGGAAAACTGCGCCTGGCACCACAGCAGCCGCTTGTTCTCGATCGCGGTGGCTTCCAGCATGGCGGCGTGGAAACGGTCGCAGGCGGGGGCCTTGCCGCCGGCGTTGAGCTCCTTCTCGCAGATAAAGGAGGCGGTCCGGGCGCGGGTCTGGGCGGCCTTGATCAGCGGATCGCCGGGGTAGCCGGATTGGGCGTGGGCCGCCGCGCCGGCGCCCGCCACCAGCAACAGACCCAGGGCTATGCGCATCGCGGTCATGGTCTCAACTCCGAACTTGGACGACCACTCATTGCTCCTTCGCCGCCGCCCGTCTAGCGTGACCCGCCGACAACGTTCGGGAGGAAACACCATGAAGACGTCGCGTATCGCGTTCCTGGGGGCCGCGGCGGCGGTCGTGGCCGCGTCCGGCGGATGGCTAGCCTCGACCCCGGCCTCGGCGGCGGACGCGCCCAAACTGGTGCGCAGCGACCGTAACCTGGTCATCCAGTCCACGGCCCCGGGCTATCTCGATAAATATGCTCAAATCTATGTCCGCGAGGTCATTGCGCCGGCCGCCGGCCCGTCCAAGGGCGTGGTGCTGTTCATCCACGGCGCGGGCACCCCCGCCGAGGTGGCGTTCGACGCGCCCGAAGCGGACTATAGCTGGATGGCCTATCTGGCCCGCGCCGGGTTCGACGTCTTCTCGATGGACATGGAGGGTTACGGCCCCTCGACCCGCCCTCCGGCGATGAACGACCCCTGCAATCTGCCGCCGGACTCGCAGAAGACGGCCCGCCCCGGCAAGCCGGTCTGCGCCGCGACCTTCACCCAGCCGATCACCACCATGAGCTCGGACTGGAACGACATCGGAGGGGTGGTCAACTATCTGATCAATTCCAAGAAGGTGCAGACTGTATCGCTCGTCGGCTGGTCCCAGGGCGGGCCGCGCGCGGCCGGTTATGCGGTGCAGAATCCGGACAAGATCTCGCGCCTCGTGATCCTGGCGCCGGCCTACAACAAGGCCATGCCGACCCTCGCGCCTTCGCCCCTGCCGGCCGTCGAACGGCCCCTGACCTCGCAATCCCAGGCCGAGTTCAAGGCCAACTGGGACCGCCAGGCGCCTTGCCCCGGCCAGCATGAGCCGCGGATGGCCGGCGCGGTCTGGAACGCCTTGATCAAATCAGACCCGGCCGGCGCCAAATGGGGTCCGGGCGTGCGCCGCGCGCCCCAGGTGCCCAGCTGGGGTTTCAACACCGAGACCATGTCGGCGATGAAGACGCCGTTCCTGATGATCTCGGGCGAGCACGACAAACAGGTCGATCCGGCCCGGGTGCGCGAGCTCTATGCCGACCTCGGCTCGAGCGAAAAGGTGTTCGTCGACCTGGCCTGCTCCTCGCACAACGCCATGTGGGAGAAGAACCACCTGCTGCTGTTCAAGGCGTCGCTGGACTGGCTGACCACCGGCAAGGTCGAGGGGCAGACCCAGGCCATGCTCAGGATGGGGTACTGACAGCCCCGGTCAGCGGGCTCGTCTGAGCGTCAGGTTCAGCCGACCGCCGCCGGGGACCACGGTGGAGGAGCCGGCGATCACCCGGTCGACGCCGTGGAAGGCCATGCGGGCGGGGCCGGTCAGCAGGCAGACGTCGCCGGAGGCCAGGCGCACCGAGCGGGTCGGGCCGCCGCGTGTGGTCTGGCCGATGCGGAAGACGGCGGTGTCGCCGAGGGAGACCGACAGCACCGGCGCCGAGAAGTCGATCTCGTCCTTGTCCTGATGCAAGCCCATCCTGGCCTCGCCCCGATAGAGGTTGGCCAGGCAGGCGTCGGGCTGCTGCGCGTGGGGCGCGAACCGGCGCCAGAGATCGAGCAGGATTTGCGGCATCGGCGGCCAGGGCCGGCCCGTCTGAGGATGCAGGGGCTGATAGCGGTAGCCGTGAAGGTCGCTGACCCAGCTGAGCGGACCGAACCCGGTCATCCGCACCGACATCGCCTTGCCGCCCGGAACGACCGGCCGCCAGAACGGCGCGTGTTCGGCCCCGGCCAGCACCTCGGCGGCCAAAGCCTCCTGTTCGGCGCGGGTCAGCGCGCCCGGATGAAGTTCGAAACCGTCAGTCACCGGGCTTATGTCGAGCCTCGGTGAGTGCAGCGCAAGCCCGTCTTAGAAGAGCGGGCTGGCCTGCGCCGTGACCCATCCCGCCAAAGCGGCCCAGGTCATACCGAACATGAAAATCTTGGCGGTCAGCGTCATAGTTTCCTGTCCCACGTTCTTAGACCCGCTCTTTGGCGGCTACGACGTCTTTGGGGGGCGCTTCAGCGAACGACGAACCACCGTCGCACCCTGCAGTTCAACGCACGTTCTCACAACTGTGGCAGCTTGGCGCCGTTTTGAGCCAAGCTCAATCGCTCCGGTGATGGCCCGGCCAGCGTCAAAGCGTCCTGGCCAAAGGGCCGAAGGGGGTGCTACGGGGCTTGCACACACAGGGCTGCTTCCCATATGCGCCCCTGTAGCGAACGCATTTCAACCAGGTTCGATACGGAGTTCCGAGGCGCCTCAGGCCTCGTCATTTCGGAGACCCGATCGAACCGGGGACGGTCACAAAGGCGCTTGATCCAAGGCCTTCCGTTCCGTCCGCCAGTTAGGAGCGAACAGATCTCATGAGCAAGATTATCGGCATCGACCTCGGCACGACCAACTCGTGCGTCGCTATCATGGACGGCAAGACGCCGAAAGTGATCGAGAACGCCGAAGGCGCGCGCACCACCCCCTCGGTGGTGGCCATCCTCGACGACGGCGAACGCCTCGTCGGCCAACCCGCCAAACGTCAGGCGGTGACCAATCCCGGCAACACCTTCTTCGCCATCAAGCGCCTGATCGGCCGCAGCTTCGACGACCCCGTCGTGGCCAAGGACAAGTCGATGGTGCCCTACGAGATCGTCAAGGGCCCGACCGGCGACGCCTGGGTGCGCGCCAACGGCAAGGACTACTCGCCGCAGGAAATCAGCGCCTTCACTCTGCAGAAGATGAAGGAAGCCGCCGAAGCCCACCTCGGCGAGCCGGTGACCAAGGCCGTGATCACGGTTCCGGCCTACTTCAACGACGCCCAGCGTCAGGCGACCAAGGACGCTGGCAAGATCGCCGGCCTGGAAGTCCTGCGCATCATCAACGAGCCGACC
>CANJMO010000032.1 GCA_947475845.1 Caulobacteraceae bacterium
AGCGGCCCCGCCAGCGCCTGAGCGCCCAGGTTTCGAGCGCCTGGAACACGGCGTGGGCGGCCACGCCCATAAGGCCGAGGATGAGAAGAGCGGCGAACATCTTGGCGGTCTGCAGCCGATTGGCCGCTTCCAGCAGGCGCCAAGCCAGGCCTTGCGAGCCGCCGGAGCCGGACACGAATTCCGCCACCACCGCGCCAATGACAGCCAAACCGGCGGCGACCTTGTGGCCTTCCAGCAGGTAGGGGATGGCGGCCGGCACGCGCAGGCGAGTGAGGCGTTGCGGGCGGGTTGCGCCATAGAGGTCGAACAGGCGCTCCAGGTCCGGATCGGCGGATTTCAGGCCGGTGATGGCGCCGGAGAAGATCGGGAAGAACGCCACCACGGCGGCCAGACCGACCACCGCGCGCTGCGGGTGATCCAGACCGGCCCAGATGTTGACCAGGGGCGCTATGGCGACAATCGGGGTCACTTGCAGGGCCACCGCCAAGGGGCGTACCGAACGCTCCGCCAGGGGGCTGAGGCCGATCGTCAGGGCGATGGCGCAGGCGGCTATGCTGGCCAGGACCAGGGCGCCGAAAGCCATCGACAGGGTGGTCAGGGCCGAGGTGGTCAACAGGGGGAGGTTCTGCGCCAGGGCGACCGCGACGGCGCTTGGGGCGGGCATCAGGTAGGCCGGGGTATGCAACAGGCGCACGGCCATCTCCCATACCGCCAGCAGCAGGGCACCGAACAGGACAGGGGCCAGATGATCCAGCGCGCGCCTCATGCCGCAATGCTTTCGGCCAGGGCGGCGGACACCTGCTCGACGGTGTCGCGGAACAGGGTGGAGACGCGAAAGCCCTCCGGGCGGGGCAGGGGCGCATCGACCCGGGTTTCCGCCGCCAGGCGGCCAGGGCCCGGTGTTATCACCAGCACCCGCGAGGCCATGTAGACGGCTTCCTCGACATTGTGGGTGACGAAGACGATGGCCGGCTTGCGCTCGGTCCACAGGCGATGGATGTCGGCGGCCAGATCGCGGCGGGTGATCTCGTCGAGGGCCGCGAAGGGTTCGTCCAGCAGCAGCAGGCGCGGGTCGGTGGCCAGGGCGCGGGCCAGGGACACCCGCATGGCCATGCCGCCGGAGAGCTGGGCCGGCTTGGCCGCCTCGACGCCTTGCAGTTTCACCCGCGCCAGCGCTTCGCTCGCCAGCCTGTGGGCCAGGGCCTTGGGCGCGCCGGCCAGTTCCAGGGGCAGGGCGACGTTGTCGAGGGCGCTGGCCCAGGGCATCAGGGTCGGGGCCTGGAACACCACCGAGGTCTCGCCGCGATCGGTCGTGCGCGCCACCCCGCCGCGCGTCGGCGCTTCCAGCCCGGCCAGCAGGCGCAAGGCGGTGCTCTTGCCGCAACCGGACGGTCCGACGAGCGCGACGATCTCGCCCGGTTCTATATCGAGCGAGAACGGCCCGAGCGCCCGGCCGCGGGCGTAATCGACTTCGACCGATTGGAGAGACGCGACGCTCACTTGGCCAGGAATTGCAGGGTGTAGCCGCGCTTGTAGTCCATGGCCGCGGGATAGACCCCGGCGTCCACCGCCACCTTGAACGCTTCGGCCCAGCGGGCGTCGGTCATGGCCCCGGAGCCGTCCGCGGCGACGATGCCGGATTCGCGCATCTTGGCGCGGGCCTGATCCAGGACGTCCGGGGTCATGTCGGGATTGTCCTTGAGGATCAGGGCGTCGGCCAGCTTCGGATCGCCGTACAGATAGGCCTTCCAGCCCACCGCCGAGGCCTCGACGAAGGCCTGCACCGCCGCCGGGTGGGCGCCGATCAGCTTGTCGGTGGCCAGGGCCATGGCCGCGTAGCCCGGGTAGCCGGAATCGGCGAGCAGGAAGACCTGGGGCTGGATGTGGCCTTCCTTCTCCAGGGTGTAGGGCTCGGAGGTGGCGTAGCCCTCCTGGATGGCGCGCGGATCGGCCAGGAAGGTGGCGTTGTTGTGGGTGTATTTGCGCACCTGGGCGTCGGTGAACCCGAACGTCGCCTTCAGCCAAGGCCAGAAGGTGGTCACCGCCGCGTCGGAGATCAGGATCGGCCGGCCCTTCATGTCGGCGAGACTTTTGACGCCCTGGTCCGGGTGGGCGATCAGCACCTGCGGATCCTTCTGCATGAAGGCCGCCACCGCCTTCACCGGGGCCTGCTCCTGGGCCAGGTTCATGACGATGAAGCTGTTGGAGCCCATGCCCATCTCGACCGCGCCGGCGGCCAGCAACTGGGGAACGTTCACCGCCGGTCCGCCCTGGACGATGGTCACGTCGAGCCCGCGCTTGGCGTATTCGCCGGTGGCCAGGGCCTCGTAGAAGCCGCCGTGCTCGGCCTGGGCGCGCCAGTCGGTGGCGAAGCGGATGGCGGTGCGACCGGAGGCGGCGGTATCGGCCTTCTTCGCCGGCGAGCAGGCCGCCAGCAGGGCGGCGGCCACGGCCACGATCAACAGTCCCCGACGCCTCATGATGCCCCTCTTTTACGCAGACGGTGACGTTAGGACAGGCGATGGCGAATGTCGAAACGCTTAGGCGGGTTGGGGACGGAACAGGATCGTTTAACCGGAGTTGAGCCGGAAGACCGAGGGCCCCCGCCATGCCGTTCGACGCCAATCCCGCGCCATTGTCCGAGCAGCCGATCGTCGGCGGATCGCGCCGCGACCGAAGGCCGTCGCTGAACCTGGGGGTGTTCCAGGATCGGGGCTAGTGGAAGGTCTATGCCGAATTCGAGCGCGCGGTGGTCTATGCCGACCGGACCCTGGCGCTGCAGATCGCCGAGACCCTTGCCCTGGACGCGGTGCGTTCAGGGCGCAAGGTCGAGCTGTTCGTGCAGGATGAGAACGGAGAGCTGCGGCAGGCGCGCGTCGAGCTGCACTGAGCCCTCCCGCGCGCCTGCCGCCCCCTCGAACTATTGGCCGTAGTAGCCGCGGCCGGCGTAGGCATAGGGGTACTGGGACTGCTCGTAAGGCGATGCGTATTGCTGCTGCGGGTACTGCTGCTGCTGATAGCCCTGCGGATACTGCTGGGACGGCGGGGCGTAGGTGGGCTGCTGATACTGCTGCTGGCTGTAGGCGCGCGGATCCTGCTGCGGGGCGTAGACCTGGTCGTTCTGAGCGAAGGTCTGGCGGTCGTCCTGGAAAGTGGGTTGCGGTGCGCGGACGGCCGGGATCGGCGGCGCCGGGGGCGGAGCCGAGGCGAAACGACGGGGTGCAGGCTCCGGAGTGTCGTCGTCTTCCCGGCTTTCGGGCTGCAAGCCGGGACGGCCATAGGCCTGGGCTTGCTCGGGACCGAAACCATCGGCGCGCTGTAGCGGCAGGGGCGGCGGAACCAGGGCTTCGCCGGCGCCGGCAGCGGCGCCTGAAACGCACTTGGCGGTCTCGCTGACTGCGTGGCGGCCGGTGCAGTAGATGTCCTCGTATTGCGGGCCGGCCACGGCCAGGCACTGATTGAGGTTCATCTTGGCCATCTTCAAGCAGTCGGCGCTGGTGGCGTTGTGCAGCAGGGCCTCGAAGTTGGCTTCCTTGTCGTCGCCGGTCTTGCCCATGATGGCCATGGCGGCCAGGGCCAGGCCGCGCACCACATCGGGGGCTGCGCCGGTCGAGCTGTTCGAGGCTTGGATCGGGGCCATGGAGCCGCTGGGCGCGACCAGGCTTTCCAACAGGCGCTAGAGGGTGGCCGAGCGCGGCAGGGCGGCGGACTGTTTGGCGTCGTTGAGCACGCCCTTGGGATCCGAAACCGCGGTCTTGGACCAGGCTTCCGCCTGAACGTCATAGGCGGCCTGGCTGATGGACTTGCCGGCGGCGGTCAGGGCGGCGCCCTGCGCGCGCAGGGTTCCAGCGACATCGGCAGCCGCCTGGGCGGCTCCGCGGACGCTCAGCACGGCCTGGGGCGAAGATGCCAGGGCGTCGGCGAAGGCCGGATCGCGCATGCTCTTCACGCCGTCGACGAAGGCGTCGTTGCGCAAGGCTAGAAGCGCGGCGTAGGCGACGATGCCTTCCTGCAGTTGTTGGGGCTGGTAGGCGGCCCCGGTGCGCACCGCGCGCTGCACGGCGGCGGCGTCGGTGAATTTGGGATCGATGGCCACAGCGCGACGGACATAGGTTTCATAGGCGCTGGCGGCGTCGGTGACTCGCTTGCCGAGCACGGCGAAGAACGCGTTCTCCTCGGGGGTGAGGGACGGGGCGGGGGGAGCCTTGGGTTGCAGCAGCGCCTTGACGACGGAGCGCTCCTTGGGCTCTTCGGCCTTGACCAGTTCGACCTTGGGCTGGGGCCTGGCCTCCGGCTCGTCGGCGACTTCCAGGGCTTCGGGCGCCGGAGGGGCCATCTGCATCACCGGCGGCTTGGCCTGGGCCTTGGGCGCGATCACGGGCGTTTCGGCCACCGGCGCGATGTCTTCGTCGTCATTGACGACCGTGGGCGCCGAATAGACGGGCGCCTCGCGCACCTCGACCTGGGCATGGGCCTGGCTGGCCAGACCAACAAGCAGCGCAACAGCGGCGCAGCCGTTCAGCAACGACTTCATGACAAGCCCCCCACAGATCTAAGATGCAGTAAACATCGCGGTAGCCGCGATATTCACGGGATTATTAGTCGGATAAATTACTGTATCGTACGGAACGAAAACGAACAGAGGAAATTTTTAACAGTTTAGCGAATTTCTAATCTGCTTTATGATAAGAATTTGCAATCTGAACGGGACATGAACCGGCGCTAACTGCGACAGCCTGTCGCAGCCCAAACGGTAGTCCTTCGCTGAATTCAGGCCGTGGGGACGGGGGGCGGGCGGAATGCGCGGCGGGCCGACACCAGGCCGAATATCGCGCCCACCGCCATCATGCCGGTCATGGGCAGGGCGGTGCCATTGGCCAGGAAAGCGACCATACCCGAGCCGAGCGCGGCGGCGCCCCACTGCAGCAGACTGACCAGGGCGGAGGCGGTGCCGGAGATCTGCCCATGATCGCGCAGAGCCACGACCACCGACGGGCCGCCGACAAGGCCGAAGCAGGCCAGGAATACGAACAGCGGCGCCAACAGCACCGGCACAGTCGCCTGGCCGAGCAAGGCGGCGGCGAGCATGATCAGGGCCGCCACCGTCTGCACGGTCGCGGCGAACAGGATCAACTGCTCGGGTTTGAAGCGGTGCATCAGTCGCGGCGCGAACTGGGCGCAGCCGATGAAGCCGACCGCGTTGGACGAGAAGATCAGGCCGTAGAGCCAGGGCTGCACGCCGTTCATGTGGATAAAGACAAAGGACGAGCCGGCGATATAGGCGATGAAGGCGAACTGCATGAACGCCAGGGTCAGCACCGCGCCCATGAAGCGCCGGTCGAGCATCAGGCGGCCGTAGACGCCGAACGCATCCTGCAGCCGGCTGGCGGCGCGGGCTTCCTTGTGTCGGGTCTCGGGGATCAGGAACATCAGGCCGCAGCAGATCAGGCCGTAGACGGCGCTGAACCAGAACACGCCGCGCCAAGGGGCGGCGGCGATCAGGGCCGCGCCCATCATAGGCGCCAGGATCGGACTGACGCCTAGCACCAGCATGCGCAGGGCCATCAGTCTGGCGGCCTGGATGCCGGTGTACATGTCGCGGATGATCGCCGAGGAGATGGCGACGGTCGCGCCCCCGCCCAGACCCTGAAGCGCGCGGGCGGCGACCAGCATGTGCATATTGGTCGCCACAGAACAGGCCAGCGAGGCCGCCACATACAGCAGAAGGCCGAGCAGCACCGGCGGGCGGCGGCCGACGCGGTCCGAGATCGGGCCGTAGAACGGCTGGGCCACGGTCACGCCCAAGAAGAAGCTCATCAGGCTGGCTTCTACCTGGCCCTGGCTGGCATGCAGGTCGCGGGCGATGCCGGGCAGGGCTGGCAGGTACATGTCGATCGCCAGCGGCCCGGCCGCGCTGAGCAGGCCGAGTACGATGGCGAAACGGGCCATGGTCTTATCCACGGGGACTCCGGGTCGGGGCGGCTGGGGACGGCGGAGAATCGCCCGCGCGGCGCCCTTTGAGGGCCTTCCTTACACTAGGAGGTTACAGAGGGGCTCACTGCGGCTAGGCTGCCTCACCGATTCCACCCAACGGGAGAAAACAAATGGCCGAACCCGCGAAAAAGCTGAACGCCCTGCAGCAGCCGCTGACCCCCTCCGCCGAACTGGCCGCCGTCGTCGGCTCCGCCAAGCTCGCGCGCGGCGAAGTGGTCTCCAAGATGTGGCAATACATCAAGAAGAACAATCTGCAGAACCCCGCCAACAAGCGTGAGATTCTGGCCGACGCCAAGCTGAAGCCGATCTTCCACGGCAAGGACGCGGTCAGCATGTTCGAGATGAACAAGCACCTCGCGCAGCACCTGAAGTAGGCTCCACGAGCCCGGGGTAGAGGCCCGGGGCGGGACGGCGCGCAGCGCCTGTTTCCCGCTCCGGGCCCTCTCCATCGTCCGAAGCGGCCGCTCTACAGCGGTCAAGCTTTTCACAAATCCGTGATCCCCGGCGCCCCCGAAGGCGCTTTTTTATTGCCCGGACTTCAGCCCGTAGTGCGTGGCGCGCCGAGGATCACGCCCTTTGGCGGCGAGGCCTGGCCGCCGAGGGGTTCAGTGACCAGGGGATAGAGCGAGGCAACCAGCAGGATGGCCATGACGATATTGAAAGCGCGTAGGGTGTTTCCGCGCTTGAGCATGCGCTTGATGGCGATGCCGGAGGACGTCCACGCCAGGGCGCAGGGCACGTTGATCAGCACAAAGGTCGCGGCGATCAACACCACGTCGGCGGCTAGGCGATTGGGCTCGGCATAGGTGGTGACGGCGCCGAGCGCCATGACCCAGGCCTTGGGATTGACACACTGGAAGGCCACCGCCTCCAGGAAGCTCATCGGCTTGCCGCCGGTCACTGCAGTACCCACGCCCTTGGCCTTGGCCATCTTGTAGGCAAGCCACAGGATGTAGGCCGCCGCGGCCCAGCGCAGGACGACGTAGAGCCACGGCGCGGCGCGGAAAATCCCGGACAGGCCCAGCCCCACAGCCAGGGTCATGGCGCCGAAACCCAGACATACCCCGGCCATGTGCGGCAGCGTCCGGCGCAGGCCGTAATTCACCCCCGACGCCATCATCATCAGGTTGTTGGGCCCCGGGGTGACCGAGGACACGAAGGCGAAAACCAGGAAGCCGGCGAAGAGCGTGGGGTTCATGCGGCGCGCGGGGTCCTGGGGGAGAGGTCGGCCTACATAAGCACAAGGGGCCCGGACATGATGCCCGGAGCCCTCGCTTTTAGCCTCAGAAAACCAATCCGGTCGGGATTAGGACTCCATGGCCTTCACGGCGGCGACGGCTGTGATGCGCTTGGGCATGTGCCGGCGGATCAGCAGGATCGACAGCAGGCTGAGCGCCATGGTGACGGCGAAGCCGATGAAGAAGCCGTGCGGGCCCGCGGCGTCCAGCAGGTAAATGCCGAACAGCGGGCTGACGATCGAGCCGAGGCGGCCGATGCCGACCGCCCAGCCGATGCCGGCGCCGCGCATCTCCGTCGGATAGACGAAGGCGGCCAGGGCATACATGGTCGTCTGCACGCCGTTGATCAGACCGCCCTGCAGGGTAATGGCCACCAGCAGCGCCGTCGTGGGCAGGGCCGGGTTCAGCGGAATCACGCTGAGCCAGATCGCCGCCAGAACCGCGCCGGCGGCCATGACCACCAGAGCGCCCTTGGAGCCGAAGCGGTTGAAGCAGGCCGCGCCGCCCAGCGCCGCGGCGATGCCGCCGACGTTGAACCACATCAGGCTGGAGCCGGTCAGCGAGCCCGGGTACTTGGCCCCGGCCAGGATCGCGGGCAGCCAGTTGATGACGCCGTAGACGCTGAGCAGGGTGAAGAACATCGCCCCCCACAGACCCAGGGTGTCGATCTTGTATTCCTTGCCGAACAGGGTGCCGAGGGTGACCTTGGTCTTGGTCTGCGGCTTGTCCAGGCTGTCGACCACGTCGGCCTTGGGATCGATCGGGTTGCCGAACTTGGCCATCAGCTTGTCGAGGTCGCTGCGGCGATCCGGACGCACCGCCAGGTAGCGGGGCGATTCCGGCAGGACGAAGAACATGATTATGGCGATCGCGATCGGGATCGCGCCGCTGAGGATGTAGAGCTGCTGCCAGTTTTCGGCCGGGACGCCGGCGGCGATGAAGCCGCCGAGGGTGCCGCCGATCGGAATGCCGACGATGCCGGAGGTGACCGCCAGGGCGCGGTTGCGCGCGGGGGTCAGTTCAGCCAGCAGGGCGGTGGCGTTGGGCATGCAGCCGCCCAGTCCCAGACCGCCGATGAAGCGCAGCGGATAGAGCGCCGGGACGCCGCTGATGAAGGCGATCAGCAAGGTCGGCACCGCGAACAGCAGCACGCAGGTCATCAGCGTGGGGCGGCGGCCCCATTTGTCGCCGAGGATGCCGAACACGATGGTGCCGACCGCCATGCCGGCGTAGCCCACCACCTGGACCCATTTGAAGTCCTCGCGGGTCACGCCCCACACCTTGATCAGCATCGGAATCGACAAGGCCAGCGCCTGGTTGGCGAAGCCGTCGAGGATGATGGCCAGGGCCGCGATCAAGACCGCGAGTTTCTGGAAAGCGCTCCACTTGCCGGCGTCGATCGCGCGGCTGATATCCATGACGTTGGTACCGGCTTTAGAAGTCGCCACGCCGTCCCCCCTTTTGATTTGCTTCTCGAATTCGGCCCGTTTTCGCGCCGTCGCCGCTAGTGATGGCCCAATTCCCTGCGTTTGGCGAGGCTGGAGTGCTCAAGCCCCGCAGGACAGGCCGGCGCGGGGCTGAACCCCTTATATTTGCTGCGTTGCGAAGGCGTCGGTGCGCGCCGCAGCGTGGCTGGCCCATAGGGCGGCTGCGCCTGAGACGATCATCAGTGGAACCATCACCGCCAGCACCCGCGTGGCGGATCCGCCGGCGCCGAGCATGGCGCCCGCCAGCAGCGGTCCGACCGACGAGCCGACCCGCCCCGCCGCCACGGCGAAACCGACTCCCGATCCGCGCACCGGCCCCGGATAGATACGCGGCCCCAGGGCGTAGACGATGGTCAGCACTCCGGCGATGGCGAAGCCCACCAACGATCCGACCACGAAGGAGACGCCGAGCGAGGCCGGGGCGGCGGCGAGCAGAGCCAGAGAGACGATGCACCCGGCGAACACCGCGGCGGTGGCCTTGATCGCGCTCGGCCGATCGATCAGCAGGCCGGTGACGATGCCGCCGGCCGCTCCGAACACATTGAAGCCCAGCTGCACGATGGAGGCCTGGGGTTTGGGCAGGCCCTTGGCGATCAGCAGGCTCGGCAGCCAGCCGAGCAGGACGTACTGGATAATCATGGCGCTGAGAAAACACAGCCATAGGACCAACGTCGGGGATGCGCGGCCCTGGCCGAACAGAGCGAAGGCAATGCTGGGCTTTGGCCCACCCGCCGCCTGGGGCCGCATATCCGGGACGCCCAGCAGCAGGCCGAGCGCCGCCAGCAGGGGCAGCAGGCCGCCGAGATAATAGATCGTGCGCCAGTGCTCGGGCGTAGCCAGACCATAACTCGACAGGCTGACCAGGGCGCCGCCCAGCGGCATGCTGGCGTAGAGGAAGCCCACAGCGGTATTGCGCCGTCCGGCGGGCGCGCCCTCGGTGACCAGGGCGATCAGGTTGGGCAGGGCGGCGCCGAGGCCAAGTCCCGTGACGAAGCGCGCGGCCAGCAGGGTGTCGGCGCTGACGGCATGAGCGGTGAGCGCCGACAGGGCGGCGAAGACGCAGATCGAGACGATGGCGGTCCATTTGCGTCCGACCAGGTCGGAGGCACGGCCACCTATCACCGAACCAAACATGAGGCCGAAGGTGCTCATGCTGAGGAACAGGCTCTTCTGGCTGAGGAAGCCGGCGAAGAAGCCCTGGCCCTCGCCCGTGGCCAGATGAAACAGCGGACCCAGGACCGGAAGGGTCACGCCCGGCGCCTGCAGGTCGAAACCCTCGCCGACCCCGGCAAGACAGCACAGGGCCACGATCAGAGTCGAACGGCTGCTCGTCGCCGGAGCCGGCATGAAAGTCCCCCAAATCCTGGGCCGAGGTTCGGCTGAAACGCGGCCTAAGCCAAATGGATATTCGCGGCTAGCGAAGCCGCGGGCCGCCAACCCAGCCCCATTTCGCCGAGACCGACGCAAGACAGGGCTTGATTAGTTGTGCGATTATTGTCCACTCTCAGTGAACCAGTGAGTGGCATGCTGCCCGCATGGGGCAGGACATCGGACCTACAGGCCGCCCTTGATCAAAGCCGCGATCAAAGCCGCGCCGGAGCTGAACGATCCCGGCCCCGTCTTGCCTGACAACATCGGGTTCCAAATCCGCATCGTGCAGATGCGCATCTTCCGCGAGTTCTACCGCATGTTCGAACATTCCGGCGTCTCACCGGGGATGCATACCGTCCTGTCGATCATCCGCGACAACCCGGGCATCCGCCAGCGCGCCCTGGCCGAGATTCTGATGGTGCGCGAGCCGAACATGACGCGCATGGTCCAGAGCCTGCACGTCTCGGAGCTGATTTCGCGCCAGGTGGACCGGACCGACCGGCGCGCCTTCCACCTCTATCTGACGGCCAAGGGCGAGACTATGATGGCCTCCGTGGCCGAGCGGATCGACTCCCTGGAGGAGATGCTGCTCAGCCCCTTGAGGTCCGATGAACAGGTCGCGTTGCGCGACTACCTTCACCGCATCCTCGAGCACATCGAGCACTAGGTTTGCGGAAGGACACGCTTTGAAGGGTATCCGGGGGACGGCCGCGATCGTGTGCGCGCTGGCAACGGCCGGCGGCGCCCGCGCGGCGGACTACACCACGGTCAAGGTCGAGACGATGGTGGACCGGCCGATCGAGGCGGTGTGGCCCAAGGTCGGCGGGTTCTGCCAGATCGGCGATTGGCTGAAGCGCCTGCCTTGCGTGCTGACCAGCGGGACCGGCGACCTCGGCTCGGTGCGCAAGCTGAACGGGACCATCGTCGAGGTGATGGTGGCGCAGACGCGCTATTCCTACACCTACGCCCAGCCCGACAATAAGATCATGTACCACGGCACCCTGGCCGCCGAGGCGGCCGACGGCGGCAAGAAGACCCGGCTGATCTATTCGCTTGTCTACGACCAGGAGCCGGACGGGACCCAGGAAGCCAAGGACAAGGACCGCGCCAACCGGGTCAACAACTGGACCGGCGCCCTGGCCAGCATGAAAGCCCTTGCCGAGGCCAAGTAGGCGGCCCACCTCTTTGACGGGGGAGCCGTAACAAGGCCGGCGGCGTTAAGGGCCGGTCAGGAGGACACGCGATGGGCCGGTTCGTCTTCAAGCTGCCGGACGTGGGCGAGGGCGTCGCCGAGGCCGAGATCGTTAGCTGGCGCGTAGCCGTGGGCGACCGGGTCGAGGAAGACCAGGCGCTGGTCGATGTGATGACCGACAAGGCCACGGTGGAGATCGGCGCGCCGGTGTCCGGCATCGTCGCCGCGCTGCACGGCGAGCCCGGGGCGCTGTGCCCGGTCGGTTCGCCCCTGATCGAGTTCGAAACCGGCGAGGCGGAGAAACCCAAGGCCAAGCCCGCGCCCGAAGCCAAGCAGCCGGAGCCCAAGGCCGCGCCAGTCAAAGCCGAGCCGGTCGCCCCGGCGCCCCAGACGCTTGCCGCTCCAGTCGTGCGCAAAGAGGCCGCCGACCTCGGCATCGATCTGAACACCGTAAAAGGGTCAGGTCCCGAGGGCCGCGTCACTCATCAGGATTTGGCGGCGAAGACTCCGGCGTCCGGCGACGACGGGATCACCGAGGTCAAGGTCATGGGCCTGCGCCGCCGCATTGCCGAGAAGATGCATGAGGCGGCGACCCGCATCCCGCACTTCTCCTATGTCGAGGCGGTGGACGTGACCGAACTGGAGGCCCTGCGCGCGCACCTGAACGCCGGGCGCAAGGACGGCCAACCCAAGCTGACCCTGCTGCCGCTACTGATCGCGGCCCTGACCCGGTGCCTGCCGGACTTCCCGCAGATCAACGCACGGTTCGACGACGACAACGGGATCGTGCGCCGATACCGCGCCGTGCATGTCGGGATCGCCGTGCAGACCGATGCGGGCCTGACCGTGCCGGTGCTGCGCCACGCCGAGACCCGCGACCTGTGGAGCCTGGCGGCGGAGATCACGCGGCTGGCCGATGGCGCTCGGGCGGGCAAGCTGGCGTCCGAGGACCTGTCGGGATCGACCATCACCCTGACCAGCCTCGGCCCGCTCGGCGGCATCGCCCATACCCCGGTGGTCAACTGGCCGGAGGTGGCCATCGTTGGGCCCAACAAGATCGTGGAGACGCCGGTGGTGCTCGACGGCCAGATCGTGGTGCGCAAGATGATGAACCTGTCGTCGTCCTTCGATCACCGGGTGGTGGACGGCTTCGACGCCGCCGCCTTCATCCACGCGCTCAAAGGCCTGCTGGAACATCCCGGCGCGATCTTCACCGCCCAGCCGCATGACCGCCCCGCCGTCCAACGCCTATGCGATTGTGGACGTGCCGGAGAACTACGCCGAGGTGATCCAGCGCCGCGGGCTGGAGGGCGTGCACGTTGGGCCGTCCGAGGCCGAGAGCCCGTGGGTCCCGTTCGGCGACAACGCCGCCATCCGCCATCTGGGCTTCGACGTTCGCAACAACATCTACAGCAACGTGCTGTGGATCAAATCACCGGGAGTGATCGGCACCCACAAGCACCGGGGTACGGTAGTGATGACATGCCAGGAAGGCAGTGTCCGCTACCTGGAATACAACTGGGTCGCAGAGCCCGGCAGCTTCATCTACGAGCCGCCCGGCCTGGTCCACACCCTGGTCACCGACCACCCGCAGGGGGTTAAGCTGTTCGGCTGGATGCAGGGGCCGATCGAGTTCTACGACCAGCAGGGCGCGTTCGTGGAGACCACCGACGTCTGGTGGTTCATCAACCACTACGAGACGCACTGCCGTACGCACGGCATCCCGATCAACGAGGCGCTGTACCTCTAGGGCACGAACCGCACCGCGCCCTTGGCCGCCGACGTCGCGAAGGCGGCGTAGACGCGCAGGGCCTGGGTCACCTTGCGCGGGCGCGGGGCGGCGGGGGCCCAGGGCGCGGAGCCCTTGGCGTCGCGGCGCGCGGCCAGTTCGGCGTCCGGCACCGCCAGGCGGATGGTGCGGTTGGGAATGTCGATCTCGATCACGTCGCCTTTGTGGACCAGGCCGATGACCCCGCCTTCCTCGGCTTCGGGCGAGACGTGGCCGATGGAGAGCCCGGAGGTTCCTCCCGAAAAACGCCCGTCGGTGATCAGGGCGCAGGCTTTGCCCAGGCCCTTCGATTTCAGATAGCTGGTGGGATACAGCATCTCCTGCATGCCGGGGCCGCCGCGCGGGCCTTCGTAGCGGATCACCACCACGTCGCCCTCGACCACCTTGCCGGTCAGGATGGCCGACACCGCGTCGTCCTGGCTCTCGTAGACCTTGGCCGGGCCGGTGAACTTGAGGATGCTTTCGTCGACGCCGGCGGTCTTCACTATGCAGCCGTCGATGGCCAGGTTGCCGGTCAGCACGGCGATGCCGCCGTCATGCGAGAACGGGGTCTCGGCGCTGCGGATCACGCCCTTGGCGCGGTCGAGGTCAAGCTCGTTCCAGCGGCTGCTCTGGCTGAACGCGGTCTGGGTCGGCACGCCGCCGGGCGCGGCGCGGAAGAACTCGCGGACGCTATCGGAATTGGTGCGCGAGACGTCCCAGCGATTGAGGGCGTCGGTCATGGTCGGACTGTGCACGGTGGAGCAGTCGCCGTGGATCAGGCCCGCGCGGTCCAGCTGGCCGAGGATGGCCATGACGCCGCCGGCGCGGTGCACGTCTTCCATGTGCACGTCCGACTTGGCCGGGGCG
Source organism: Caulobacteraceae bacterium (assembly GCA_947475845.1). Lineage (GTDB taxonomy): Bacteria > Pseudomonadota > Alphaproteobacteria > Caulobacterales > Caulobacteraceae > BOG-938. The sequence continues at coordinate 13,921 of CANJMO010000032.1, forward strand.
ACCTTGCACAGGCACGGGGTCTCGCGCGACAGCCGGTCGATGTCGGCCATGGTGAAGGGCACCTCGCCCTCGTGGGCGGCGGCCAGCAGGTGCAGGACGGTGTTGGACGAGCCGCCCATGGCGATATCCAGCCGCATGGCGTTTTCGAAGGCGGCGAAATTAGCGACGTTGCGCGGCAGGACGCTGGCGTCGTTCTGCTCATAGTGGCGCTGGGTGATATCGACGATCAGGCGGCCGGCTTCCAGGAACAGGCGCTCGCGGTCGGAGTGGGTGGCCAGGACCGAGCCGTTGCCGGGCAGGGACAGGCCGAGCGCTTCGGTCAGGCAGTTCATCGAGTTGGCGGTGAACATGCCCGAGCAGGAGCCACAGGTCGGGCAGGCGGCGCGTTCGATGGTGGCGACGTCCTCTTCGCTCATCCGCTCGTCGGCGGCGGCGACCATGGCGTCGATCAGGTCGAGCTTCACTTCCTTGCCATGGAGCACGACCTTGCCGGCTTCCATCGGACCGCCGGAGACGAACACCACGGGGATGTTGATGCGCAGAGCGGCCATCAGCATGCCCGGCGTGATCTTGTCGCAGTTGGAGATGCAGACCATGGCGTCGGCGCAGTGGGCGTTGACCATGTACTCGACGCTGTCGGCGATCAGCTCGCGCGAGGGCAGGCTGTAGAGCATGCCGTCGTGGCCCATGGCGATGCCGTCGTCGACCGCGATGGTGTTGAATTCCTTGGCCACCCCGCCCGCGCGTTCGATCTCGCGCGCCACCAGCTGGCCGAGGTCCTTGAGGTGAACGTGACCGGGGACGAACTGGGTAAAGGAGTTGACCACGGCGATGATCGGCTTGCCGAAGTCGCCGTCCTTCATGCCCGTGGCCCGCCACAGGCCGCGCGCGCCGGCCATGTTGCGGCCGTGGGTGGAGGTGCGGGAACGATAAGCCGGCATGGCGGAAACCTTCTTTTGTGGCTCCGCAAATAACCCTTCGACCGCCCCGGGGAAAGGGCGGCTTTGTCTTGAGGCGCCGCGTTCCTAACTGTTGGGCAACAGGGGCGGTGGCACGACGCTCTCGACGATCGAGGAATCCAGGGCCTCGTAGGCGTGGTAGCCGATGGTGTTGTAGAGCTCAGCGCGGGTCTGCATACGCGGCAGAAGAGCCTGGGCCGAGCCGCTTTTCGCCAGCTCCGCATAGAGCTCCTCGGTCGCCTTGGCCGAGACGCGCAGACTGGTCACCGGCCAGATCACCATCTTGTAGCCCATGTCCTGGAACTGCTGGGCGGTGAAGAACGGCGTCCTGCCGAACTCGGTCATGTTGGCCAGCAGCGGCGCCTTCACCCGGCCGGCGAACTCGCGGAACATGACCTCGGTGACCAGGGCCTCGGGGAAGATCGCATCGGCGCCGGCCTCCAGATAGAGGTTTGCGCGGGCCACGGCTCCCTCCATGCCTTCGCTGCCCGCGGCGTCGGTGCGGGCGATGACGACCATGTCGCGGCGGGCGCGAGAGGCGGCGTGGACCTTGGCCGCCATGTCGTGGGCGTCGGCCAGTTTCTTGTCGTTGAGATGGCCGCACTTCTTGGGCAGCAACTGGTCTTCAAGGTGCACAGCGCCGGCGCCGGCCTCTTCGAAGGTACGCACCATGTGCATGACGTTGAGCGCCTCGCCGTAGCCGGTGTCGCCGTCCACCAGCACCGGCAGGCCCGAGGCCCGCGCCACCTGGCGGATGAAGAAGGCGACTTCGTCGACGGTGATGACGCCCAGGTCCGGCAGGCCCATCGAGGCGGTCATGGCGGCGCCGGACAGGTAGCAGGCATCGAAGCCCGCCGCCTTGGCCTGCTGGCTGGCCAGGCCGTTGTGCGTACCCGGCAGGCGCAGGATGCCGGGCTGCTGCAGCAGGGCGCGGAAGCGCGCTCCGGCGCTTTGCTTGGGCAGATCGTCGGCGACCAGATAGGGCATGGGGGTTTCCTAGAGGGCGTAGAGGTCGACGTAGTCGTTGACCGGCATGGCTTCCAGCGCGGCTTGATCCAGCGATACCGCCAGAATCTGCTTCTGCCGTTTGTCCGCGAAGCGGCGGTTCAGGTTGGTGCGGAACTTGGCTTCCAGAAGGGGGATACCGTCGGCGCGGCGGCGGCGATGGCCGATCGGATATTCCACCACCAGCTCGTCCAGCACCGTGCCGTCGTTGAACTCCACGGTCAGGGCGTTGGGGATCGAGCGCTTATCCGGGTCGAAGTAGTCGGCGGTGAACTGGGGATCCTCGACACAGACGATCTTCGCCCGCAGCGGGTCGATCAGGGCGTTTGAGGCGACGCTGTCCTCGTAGTCCGAGGCGGTGAGGCGGCCGAGGATCAGGGGCACGGCGACCATGTACTGGATGCAGTGGTCGCGGTCGGCGGGGTTATTCAGCGGGCCCTGCTTGTCGATGATGCGGATGCAGGCTTCGTGGGTGCGGATGGTGATGCGCTTGATGTCTTCGACCGAGCGGCTGAGGCCTGCCAGCTGAGCGTGCAGGGTCATCGCCGCCTCGACCGCTGTCTGCGAGTGGAACTCGGCGGGGAAGCTGATCTTGAACAGGACGTTTTCCATCACATAGCTGCCGTAGGGCCGCTGGAACTTGAACGGCTGGCCCTTGAACAGGACGTCGTAGAAGCCCCAGCCGGGTGCGCTGAGCACGCTCGGGTAGCCCATCTCGCCGGTCCGGGCGATCAGGGCGAGCCGCACGCCTCGGCTCGTCGCATCGCCGGCCGCCCAGCTCTTCCTCGAGCCGGTGTTGGGCGAGTGGCGATAGGTGCGCAGCGCCTGGCCGTCGACCCAGGCCAGGGACACGGCGTTGATCGTCTCGTCGCGGGTCAGGCCCAGCATCTGGGCGACCACGGCGGTGGTGGCGACCTTGACCAGGACGACGTGATCCAGGCCCACGCGGTTGAAGCTGTTCTCCAGCGCGATGACGCCCTGGATTTCGTGCGCCTTGATCATGGCGGTGAGCACGTCGCGCATCAGCAGCGGGGGCTTGCCGGCGGCGATGGCGGTGCGGCTCATCCAGTCGGCGACGGCGAGGATGCCGCCGAGGTTGTCCGACGGGTGGCCCCATTCGGCGGCCAGCCAGGTGTCGTTGAAGTCGAGCCAGCGGATCATCGCGCCGATGTTGAAGGCGGCCTGGATCGGGTCGAGTTGATAGGGGGTGCCGGGAACCTTGGCGCCGTTGGGCACGGTCGTGCCGGGGATCACCGGCCCCATCAGCTTGGTGCAGGCCGGGTAGTCGAGCGCCTCCAGCCCGCAGCCGAGGGTATCGATCAGGCAGTTGCGGGCGGTCTCATAGGCCAGGTCGCTGTTGATGTCGTAATTCAGGACATAGTCGGCGATGTTGGCCAGCACCTGATCGGGGTCGGGCCGGACGTTCGAGATATGGGCGGACATGCTTCAGGGACGCTCGTTCAGAAGGACGAAGGGACGGTTCTCCGGGCCGATGTATTCGGCGGCGGGGCGGATGATCTTGCCGTTGATGCGCTGTTCGATGACGTGGGCGCTCCAGCCGGAGGTGCGGGCCATGGCGAACACCGGGGTGAAGAAGGTCACCGGCACGCCCATCTGGTGATAGCTGACGGCGCTGAACCAATCGAGGTTGGGGAACATCTTCTTGATGTCCCACATCACCGTTTCCAGGCGCTCGGCGATGTCGAAAAGACCCATGTCGTGCTGCTGTTCGGAGAGCTGTTTGGCCAGGGCCTTGATCACCCGGTTGCGGGGGTCGGCGATGGTGTAGACCGGGTGGCCGAAGCCGATGATCAGCTCCTTGGCGGCCACGCGCGTCTTGATGTCCGCCTCGGCTTCGTCGGGATTGGCGTAGCGGCTCTGGATCTCGTAGGCGACCTCGTTGGCGCCGCCGTGCTTGGGGCCGCGCAGGGCGCCGACCGCGCCGGTAATGCAGCTGTGCAGGTCCGAGCCGGTGCCGGCGATCACCCGGGCGGTGAAGGTCGAGGCGTTGAACTCGTGCTCGGCGTAGAGGATCAGCGAGGTATGCATGGCCCGCACCCAGGCGGTGGACGGCGGCGTGCCGTGCAGCAGGTGCAGGAAATGGCCGCCGATGGAGTCGTCGTCGGTCTCGGTTTCGATGCGTTTGCCGCTGTTGGCGAAGTGGTACCAGTAGAGCAGCATCGAGCCGGTGCAGGCCATCAGCCGGTCGGCGATGCCGCGCGCGCCTTCGATGTCGTGCCCAGGGGCTTCAGGCTCGACGCAACCGAGCATGGAGACGCCGGTTCGCAACACGTCCATGGCGTGAGCCGAGGCTGGGATGTTCTCCAGCGCCGTCTTCACCTGTGCCGGCAGGCCGCGCATCGAGCGCAACTTGGCCTTGTAGGCGTTCAGTTCCGCCACGTTGGGCAGCTTCTCGTGCACCAGCAGGTAGGCGATCTCCTCGAACTCGGCCTTGTCGGCGAAATCGAGGATGTCGTAGCCGCGGTATTGCAGGTCGTTGCCGGTGCGCCCGACGGTGCACAGGGCGGTCTGGCCGGCGACCGTGCCGGACAAGGCGACGGACTTCTTCACGGGGCGGGCGTCATCAGCCATGGGACTTCTCCTCGAACTCTGCGCCGGCCCCGATCCGGCGCCGCAACCTAGGCCAGCCGGGCGCGCGCGCCTAGCTCACCAAACGCACCGCCATGGCGGTCGCCTCGCCGCCGCCGATGCACAGGGAGGCGACGCCCTTGGTCAGGCCGCGCGCCTTCAGCGCCGACAGCAAGGTGGCCAGGATGCGGGCGCCTGAGGCGCCGATCGGGTGGCCCAGCGCGCAGGCGCCGCCGTTGACGTTGAGCTTGTCGTCGGGGATGCCGAGCTCCTGCTGGGCGATCATGGCGACCACGGCGAAGGCCTCGTTGACCTCATAGAGGTCGACGTCCTCGACGCTCCAGCCGGCCTTCTCCAGCACCTTGCGGATGGCGGGGACCGGGGCGGAGGTGAAGCGGGCGGGCTCCTGAGCGTGGGCGGCGTGAGCCACCACCTCGGCCACGATCGGCAGGCCGAGCGCGCGGGCCGTGGCCGCGGTGGTCATCACCAGGGCGGCGGCCCCGTCTGAGATCGATGACGCGTTGGCGGCGGTAACCGTCCCGTCCTTGGCGAAGGCGGGCTTGAGGGTCGGGATCTTGGCCGGGTCGGCGTTCAGCGGCTGCTCGTCCTGCGCCACCGTCGCGGTTCCCTTGCGGGTGGTGACGGTGACCGGGACGATCTCGGCGGCGAAGGCTCCGCTGTCCGAGGCCGCCTTGGTCCGCTTCAGGCTGCGGGTGGCGAAGGCGTCCTGGGCTTCGCGGGTGAACTGGTATTCGCGCGCGGCTTCATCGGCGAAGGCGCCCATCAGCTTGCCCGTGTCGTAGGCGTCCTCCAGCCCGTCGAGGAACATGGAGTCCGACACCACGTCGTGGCCCATGCGGGCGGCGCCGCGATGCTTGGCCATCAGATAGGGCGCGCCGGTCATGCTCTCCATGCCGCCCGCCACGACCACCTTGGCCGATCCGGCCTTGAGCAGGTCGTGGGCCAGGATCGCCGCCTGCATGCCCGAGCCGCACATCTTGTTGACCGTGGTCGCCTGGGTCTGCAGGGGCAGGCCGCCGTGGATGCCGGCCTGGCGGGCAGGGGCCTGGCCGAGGCCGGCGGACAGCACGTTGCCCATGATGATCTGCTCGACTTTGGCTGGATCGATCCCGGCGCGCTCGACCGCGGCGCGTACAGCGGCGGCGCCCAGATCGGTGGCCTTCACCGTTCCCAACGAGCCCTGGAAGCTGCCCATAGGGGTGCGGGCGAAGGAGGCGATCACAACCGCGTCGTCGGCAAGGCTGGGCATAGCAGGCTCCAAATTGACCGATCGGATATGGGGATGCGGCGGCCCCGGCGTCAGTCTATCGGCGTGAATTCCGGCTGGTCTTCGAACGGGGCGAACAGGGCGTCGAGCATCGCTTCGGTGACGTCTTCGAGGCGGGCGGGGCTCCACTGGGGGGCATTGTCCTTGTCGATGACCACGGCGCGCACGCCTTCCTGGAAATCGTGCTGAGTGATCATGCGGCAGCCTAGCCGGTACTCCAGCGCCATCTCGTCAGCGAAGTTCGGCTTTTCCTTCGAGGCGCGCAGTTCGCGCAGAGCGACCTTCATCGAGGTCGGCGACTTGGTCTTGAGGATCGTGGCCTGCTCCTGGGCCCAGGATGAGCCGACTTCGAGCGCGGCCATGATCTGCTCCACCGTATCGTGCTCGAACACCCGGTCCAGAGCCGACTGCTTGCCGCTGAGTGGAGCCAGGCCAGGATCGTCGCTGAACCGCGCCAGGATGCGCTTGGCTTCGTCGGGGTTGGCGAGGAGCGCCTTCTTCAGGCCTTCGATCCTGTCCGAGACGACGTAGTGGGAGCAGAGGTTCAAGTAGAGGCAGTCGGCGGCCTTGATGCGGGCGCCGGTCAGGGCCAACCATGTGCCGATCTCGCCGGGCAGCCGGGCCAGGAACCAGCCTGCGCCGATATCGGGGAACAGGCCGATGCCGGTCTCGGGCATGGCGAACACGGTACGCTCCGTGGCCACGCGATAGCGCGAATAGACCGACAGCCCCACGCCGCCGCCCATGGTCACGCCGTCCATGATCGCGCAGATCGGCTTGGGATAGCGCTGCAGCAGGTCGTTCATGCGGTATTCGCTGAGGAAGAAGGCCGCGCCCGCCGCCGGGTTTGCAGCACCGAACCCGGCCATGGCGCGGATGTCGCCGCCGGCGCAGAAGCCGCGCTCTCCGGCATGGTCGATCAGGATCAGCTCGATGGCTTCGTCCTCGCGCCAGGCGAGCAGGGCGGCGGTGATGGCGTCGCACATCGCCTGGGTGAGGGCGTGCAGGGCCTTTGGCCGGTCGAGCGTCAGCCGGCCCGTGCGTCCTTCGACGCGGGCGATCACCTCGGGAACGTGCAGGAAGGTCATGGACGCAGAAGCTCGCGGGCGGTGATCACGCGCATGATCTCGTTGGTCCCTTCCAGGATCTGATGCACCCGCAGGTCGCGGACGATCCGCTCAAGCGGATAGTCGCGCAGATAGCCGTATCCGCCGTGAAGCTGAAGGGCCTGGTTGGCGACCTCGAAGCCAGCGTCGGTGGCGAAGCGCTTGGCCATGGCGCAGTAGCGCACGGCGTTGGCATCGCCGGCATCGAGCGCGGCGGCCGCGCGCCAGGTCATCAGCCGGGCGGCGTCCAGCTCGGTGGCCATGTCGGCGAGCTTGAACTGCAAGGCTTCGAACTCGCTGAGCGCCTTGCCGAACTGACGGCGCGACTGGATGTAGGCGGTGGCGGTTTCGAGGGCCAGCCGGGCCCCGCCGAGCGAGCAGGACGCGATGTTCACGCGGCCGCCGTCCAGCCCTTTCATGGCGAAGCCGAAGCCCTGGCCCTCCTCGCCCAGGCGATGGCCGGCCGGCACGCGCACGTCGTCGAAATTGACCGCCGCGGTCGGTTGGGCGTTCCAGCCCATCTTGCGTTCGGGGGCGCCGAAGCTGAGGCCGGGCGTTCCCTTGTCGACCAGGAAAGCAGTCACGCCCTTGGGGCCGTCCTCGCCGGTGCGGGCCATCACCACATAGAGGTCGGACACTCCGGCGCCGGAGATGAAGGCCTTGGATCCGTTGAGGACGTAGTGGTCCCCGTCGCGCACGGCGCGGGTGCGCAGCGAGGCGGCGTCGGAGCCCGATCCGGCCTCGGTCAGGCCGTAGGAGGCGATCAGCTCCATGGTGGCGAGGCGCGGCAGATAGGCCTGGCGCAGGGCTTCGGAGCCGAAGCCGTCGATCATCCAGGCGCACATGTTGTGAATCGACAGATAGGCGGCGCTGGCGACATCGCCGTGGGCCAGAGCCTCGAAGATCAGGGCGGCGTCCAGGCGCCCGAGGCCCGAGCCGCCGATATCCTCGCGCACATAGATCGCCGCGAAGCCCAGCCCTGCCGCCTTGCGCAGGGTTTCCACCGGAAAATACTTGTCCTCGTCCCACCGCGCAGAGTGGGGCGCGAGTTCGGCGGCGGCGAAATCCTCGGCCGCTTCCTGAACCGCCCTTTGCGCGTCCGACAGCGCGAAATCCATCAGGCCTTCTCCCTTGGCCGCATCGTCGGCCACAAATCCTGCGCGGTCCATGCGCCGATAAGGGTTCGAATGCGAAAACCGCGCCAGAAGATCGGGCTCGACCGCCGGTCTTGGGGTATGTTTCAAGCCTGACATGGACCTGTCTCATCCGGGGGCTATGCCCCGCCGATGAAGCTTCGTCGGGGGGCGAAATGCAGGTTTTTGGTATCGGCGTCTTGTTCGGCCTTAGTGGTCGGAAAGCCGGCGTTTAGGGTTGAGTCGCTTTGAGTTCGAGACCAGGCAACGCGCCGAATCCCCCCGTTGCGCCCTGGGCGGCAGCAGATCGCGTTCCGCGCGCTCACTGGAGTAACTGATGCTCGGCATCATCCGCATCGCCCTGCAGCGTCCTCTGACGTTCATCGTGCTGGCGATCATGATCGTGATCTTCGGCGGTCTGGCGGCGGTGAAGACCCCGGCCGACATTTTCCCTGAAATCCGCATCCCGGCCCTGGCGGTGGTGTGGACCTACAACGGGATGTCGCCCGACGACATGGGCGGGCGGGTGATGACTCAGTTCGAGCGCACCATGTCGAGCCTGGTCAACGACATGGAGCACATGGAGAGCACCTCGATTCCCGGCATGGGCATCGCGCGCATCTTCTTCCAGCCCAACGTCGATATCCGGCTGGCCACGACCCAGGTCGCCTCTGGTTCGGCCACCACAGTGCGCAACATGCCCGCCGGCATGCAGCCGCCGATCATCCTCAACTACAACGCCGCCACGGTGCCGATCCTGCAGCTGGCGCTGGGCGGCGAGGGCATTACCGAGCAGCAGGCGTTCGACGCCGGCAACAACACCCTCAAGCCGGCCCTGATCAACATCCCGGGCGTATCGATCCCAGCGCCTTACGGCGGCAAGCAGCGGCAGATTCTGGTCGATCTGGATCCGGTGGCCCTGCAATCCAAGGGGCTGTCGGCCCAGGATGTCAGCAACGCCTTCGCCGCCCAGCAGCAGCTGACCCCCGCCGGCAACGCCAAGATCGGCGCCTATCAGTACACCGTGCGCCTCAACGACACGCCCGAGGCGATCGAGGATCTCAACAACCTGCCGGTGAAAACCGTGAATGGATCGACGGTCTATGTGCGCGACGTCGCCCATGTGCGCGATGGCTCGCCGCCGCAGACCAACATCGTCCACGTCAACGGCCGCCGCGCCGTGACCATGATCATCCTCAAGAACGGCTCGACCTCGACCATCGCCATCGTCGATGCGGTCAAGAAGGCGATCCCGTTCATGAGGCAGCTGGCCCCCAAGGGTATGACCATCACCCCGTTCAACGACCAGTCGCTGTTCGTGAAGGCGGCGCTGGAGGGGGTGGTGCGCGAAGGCGCCCTGGCGGCGGCCCTGACCAGCCTGATGATCCTGCTGTTCCTCGGCTCGTGGCGCTCGACGGTGATCATCGCCGCCTCGATCCCGCTGGCCCTGCTGGCCGCCATCGGCCTGCTGTCGGCGTTCGGCCAGACCCTGAACATCATGACCCTGGGCGGTCTGGCCCTGGCGGTCGGCATCCTGGTGGACGACGCCACGGTGACCATCGAGAACATCAACTGGCACCTTGAGCACGGCAAGGAGGTCAAGACGGCGATCCTCGACGGCGGCCGCCAGATCGTGGCCCCGGCGTTCGTTTCCCTGCTCTGCATCTGCGTGGTGTTCGTGCCGATGTTCGCCCTGCAAGGCGTGGCGGGCTACCTGTTCGTGCCCATGGCGCTGTCGGTTATCTTCGCCATGGTGGCGTCCTTCGTCCTGTCGCGGACCTTCGTGCCGACCATGGCCATGTACCTGCTGCGCAAGCACGCGCCGCATGACGTCAACGCCGCCCCGGTGCGCTCGCGCAACCCCTTCGTCGCCTTCCAGCAGGGCTTCGAGGTCCGTTTCGGCAAGATCCGCGAGGGCTATCGCAACCTGCTGGCCATGGCGATGGTGCACCGTAAGCTGATCGTTGTCGGGCTGATGGGCTTCGTGCTGCTGTCGTTCGGCCTGTCGCCGTTCCTCGGCTCGAACTTCTTCCCGTCGGTGGATACCGGCCAGATCATCATGCATGCGCGGGCCCCGGTCGGCACCCGCCTGGAAGAGACGTCAGACATCTTCGGCAAAATCGAGAAGGACATCCGCACGATCATTCCGCCGGCGGCCCTGACCAGCATCGTCGACAACATCGGCGTGCTGAACAGCTCGATCAACATGGCCTTCAGCAATTCCGGGATCATCGGATCGTCGGACGGCGACATCTACATCAACATCGACAAGGCCAAGGGCAGGCCGACCGCCGACTACATGCGCGAGTTGCGCAGCGAACTGCCCAAGCGCTTCCCCGGCGTGACCTTCTCGTTCCTGCCGGCGGACATCGTCAGTCAGATCCTCAGCTTCGGCTCGCCCGCGGCCATGGACATCCAGGTGGCGGGCCCCAACCGCGACGCCAACGAAGCCCTGGCCCAGACCCTGGTGCGTCGCATCCAGGCCGTCCGCGGCGCCGTGGATGTGCACCTGCACCAGTCCTCGCGCGCGCCGCAGATCGATGTCGACGTCGACCGCAGCCAGATCGCCCAGATGGGCCTGGCCGAGCGCGATGTGACCAACAGCCTCGGCACCACTCTGGCCGGATCGGGCCAGGGCTCGCCGCTGTACTGGCTCAGCCCCAACAACGTGACCTATCCGATCGTGATCCAGTCGCCGGAATACCGCATCACCTCGCTGCAGGAACTGGCGGGGGTGCCGATCACGGGTCCGGGCGGCGCGGCGGCCGCTGGCCTGCAGACCCTCGGCGGGATGGCCAAGATCGGCCGGTCCCAGACCAATGCGGTGGTCTCCCACTACAACATCACGCCGGTGTTCGACATCTACGCCGGCGTGCAAGACCGCGACCTCGGCGGGGTGGCCAAGGACGTGCAGAAGGTCCTCGACGAGTACAAGACCAAGCTGCCCAAGGGCACGACCCTGGAGATGCACGGCCAGATCAACACCATGAACAGCGCCTTCTCGGGCCTGTTCTTCGGCCTCGCCGGGGCGATCGTGCTGATCTATCTGATCATCGTCGTGAACTTCCAATCCTGGCTCGACCCGTTCGTCATCATCACCGCCCTGCCGGCCGCCCTGGCCGGCATCGTCTGGACCCTGTTCACCACTGGCACGACCCTTTCGGTGCCGGCCCTGACCGGGGCGATCATGTGCATGGGGGTGGCCACGGCCAACTCGATCCTGGTGGTCAGTTTCGCCCGCGAGCGTCTGGCCGAGCATGGCGACGCCATGGTCGCGGCGGTCGAGGCGGGCTTCACTCGCTTCCGTCCGGTGGTGATGACCGCCCTGGCCATGATCATCGGCATGCTGCCCATGGCCCTGGCCTGGGGCGAGGGCGGCGAGCAGAACGCGCCTCTCGGCCGCGCGGTGATCGGCGGATTGATGTTCGCTACCGCCGCCACCCTGTTCTTTGTTCCTGTCGTCTTCAGTCTTGTCCACGGACGGAAGCAGCAGGCCGCGTCGGACGCCGACGCCACGCCTGAACCTTTCGTCGGAGAAACCGCCTATGCCGCCCAATAAGCACGACGTCCTGGGCTACAGGTCACCGACCAACCTCAAGCTGGTGGGGATCATCGCCCTGGTGGTGGTGGCGGGGGTGGCTGTCGTCGGCATCGTCGGGCGCGTGCACGCCAACCAGAACGTCAAGGAGTGGACCCGCGAACAGCAAATCCCGACCGTCGGCCTGGTCATCGCCAAGGCCGACAACACGCCCGCCGTCCTGACCCTGCCCGCCCAGGTGCAAGCGTTCCAGAACGCCGGCATCCATTCGCGTGTCCCCGGCTACCTCAAGGCCTGGCATGTAGACATCGGCCAGCCGGTCAAGCGCGGCCAACTGCTGGCCGAGGTCGACACCCCGGACCTGGATCAGCAGCTCGCCGCCGCCCGCGCGGACCTGGCCACCGCCCGGGCCAACGCTTCGCTGTCCTCCTCCACCGCCGCGCGATGGAAGAACCTGCTCGCAAAGGACGCGGTTTCGCAGCAGGAATACGACGAGAAGGCCGGCGACGCCCTGGCCAAGGCCTCGGTGGTCAACGCCGCCGCCGCCAACGTCTCGCGCCTGCAGGCGACCTCGGCTTTCAAGCGCATCGTCGCGCCGTTCGACGGGGTGATCACCACCCGCTCGACCGACATCGGAACCCTGATCAGCGCCGGCAATCCCAATGAGCCGCCTCTGTTCACGGTCTCCCAAATCGACAAACTGCGCATCTATGTGAATGTGCCGCAGAACTACTCGGCCCAAATCCACAAGGGCATGACCGCTACCCTGTCGGCGCCCGAGCGGCCGGACGAGACGGCGACGGCCACCGTGGTCGGCGACGCCCAGGCGATTTCGGCCCAGGGTTCGCTGCTGGTGCAGCTGCAACTGGACAACCACGACGGCAAGCTCAAGGCCGGCAGTTATGTCCAGGCCAAGCTTCAAATGAAGGGCGGTCCGGCCGTGGCCCGCATTCCCTCCAGCGCCTTGATTACCGGCGAGCACGGCAACCAGGTCGCCACCGTCGGCCCCGACAACAAGGTGGTGCTGCGCCAGGTGACCATCGGCCGCGACTTCGGCTCCTCGATGGACATCGCCTCGGGCATCGCGCCGAACGAGAAGATCATCGACAACCCGCCCGACGATCTGGCGCAGGGCGACCTAGTCAAGGTGGCGCCGCCCAAGCCGGAAAAAGTCGCCAAGAATGGCTAAGTCCGCACTGGCGCTACTTGCGGCGGCGGGGTTGGCCGGATGCTCCCTGGCGCCCGCCTACACGCCGCCGACGACCCAGATCGCCCCCGTCGCCTTCCAGGAGACCGGGCCGTGGACGCCTGCCGCTCCGGCGGACGCTGCGCCGCGCGACGGCTGGTGGCGCGTCTACAACGATCCGGTGCTGGATGACTTGCAGGCCCAGCTGACCGTGGGCAACAACGGCCTCGCTTCCGCGGTGTCGCGTTACGATCAGTCACGCGCCCTGGCGGCCCAGGCCCGCGCCGGTCTGTTCCCCGAGATCGACTTCACCGGCACGGCCCAGACCCTGCGCCAATCGGAGAACCGGCCACTGCGCACCGGCGGCTCGGGCCCCGACACCTACGACAACCAGCAGATCGGCCTGGCGGTCAATTACGAGATCGACCTGTGGGGACGCCTGCGCAACCTGGCCGCCGCCAGCCGCGCCCAGGCCCAGGCCAGCGCCGCCGACCTGGCCTCGGCCGAACTCAGCCTGCGCGCCGAACTGGCCAGCAACTACATGCTGCTGCGCGGGGCCGACGCCCAACTGAAGTTGCTGAGAAGCACCGTCGAGCTTTATTCGCGGGCCTTCGACCTGACCACAGCCCGGCACGAAGGCGGCGCATCGAGCGGGCTCGACGTCGGCCGCGCCGAAACCCAGATGCGCACCGCCAAGGCGCAGATTCCCGACGTGGCCGCCCAGCGCGCCGTCTATGAGCACGCCATCGCCGTGCTGGTGGGCCGGCAGGCCTCGGGCTTCACGGTCGCAGCCATCGATGGCCGCCCGGCGATCCCGCACACCCCGGTCAGCGCGCCCTCCACCCTGCTGCAACGGCGCCCCGACATCGCCGCCGCCGAGCGCCGCGCCGCCGCAGCCAACGCCCAGATCGGCGTGGCTCGCGCGGCCATGTTCCCGACCCTCACGCTGGGGCTCAATGGGGGCTACCAGAGCTCGGGCGGGGTCAACCTGCTGCAGGCGCCCAACAGCTTCTGGACGCTGGGTCCTGGCGTGGTGTTGCCGCTGCTGGACGAAGGCCGCCGCAAGGCTCAGGCCGACTTCGCCAAGGCTCAGTTCAACCAGGTCAGCGCCGACTATCGCCAGGCCGTGCTGGTGGCCTTCCAGGCGGTCGAGGATCAGCTGGCCTTGAACAACCGGCTGGCGGAAGAGGCGGCCGAACAGGCCCTGGCCGTCAGGGCGGCTGAGCGCACGCAGGACCTCGCCCTGACCCGCTACCAGCTCGGCGCCGCCAGCTTCCTGGAGGTGGTCGTCGCCCAGACTGCGGCCCTGCAGGTCGAACAGAGCGCCCTGACGGTCCAGACCCGCCGCCTGCAGGCCAGCGTCAATCTGGTGCGCGCGCTCGGTGGCGGTTGGAGCACACACCAGCTGCCCCAGACTTTGGCCGCTAAAGACCGCCCTCAAGGTTGAGCAGGACCGGATCGCCGCCCTGGGCCGCGATGTTGGTGCTGACCGAGCGTTCGACCGCATAGCGGGTAAGGGCCAGTGGCCCGCCGGCCTTGGGCCCGGTGCCCGAAAGGCCTTCGCCGCCGAACGGCTGGACTCCGACAACAGCGCCGATGATCGGGCGGTTGACGTAGGCGTTGCCCGCCGGGACCAGGGCCCGCACACGCTCGGCGAAGGCCTCGATCCGGCTGTGCACGCCGAGGGTCAGACCATAGCCCGCTTGCGCCAGGGGAGCGGCGGCCGCCTCGAGGTCTTCGGGATCATACCGCACGACGTGCAGGATCGGCCCGAACACCTCCTTCTGCAGGAATGCGGCCGATGGAATTTCGGCCAGCACTGGGCCGAAGAACACGCCGCCAGGCGGGGCAGGCAGGGCCTTGATCACCTTGGCCTCGCGCTCCAGCCGCCTGAGGTGATCTTGGAGCTTGGTTTGCGCTTCCTCGTCGATCACCGGCCCGATGTCGACGGCCGGATCGGCGGTGTCGCCGATGATCAGCGCCTCCATCGCTCCGACCAGGCCCTCGATGATTCCGTCCGCCGTGTCGCGCGGCAGAAACAGCAGGCGCAGGGCCGAGCAGCGCTGGCCCGCCGTGCCGAAGGCCGACAGGATCACGTCGTCGATCACCTGTTCGCGCAGGGCGGTGGTGTCGACGAACATGCCGTTGAGCCCGCCCGTCTCGGCGATGAACGGGACGATCGGACCGTCGCGGGCGGCCAGGGCGCGGTTGATCGCCCAGGCGGTATCGGTCCCGCCGGTGAAGGCGACGCCGTTCAGGTTGGGATGGCTGATAAGGGCCGCACCGACGGTTTCGCCGCGTCCGGGCAGCAGGGCGAGCAGCCTCGGGTCGAGCCCCGCCGCGTGGTAGAGGCGCACCGCCTCCCGCGCGATCAGCGCAGTCTGTTCGGCCGGCTTGGCCAGCACCGCATTGCCGGCGGCCAGGGCGGCGGCGATCTGTCCGGTGAAGATGGCCAGGGGGAAATTCCACGGAGAGATGCAGGCGAATACGCCCCGCCCGTGCAGTTCGAGGGTGTTGATCTCGCCGACCGGCCCCTTGAGGGTTTGCGGGCCTGAGAACTGGCGCTCGGCCAGCAGGGCGTAGTAGCGGCAGAAGTCGGCCGCCTCGCGCACCTCGGCGATGGCGTCGGGCAGGCTCTTGCCCGCCTCGCGCACGGCGATGGCCATGAGCATCTCGCGGTTGGCCTCCAGAGCGTCGGCCATGGCCCGCAATACCTTGGCCCGCTCCGCGCCGCCCGCCGCGTCCCAGGCCGGCTGTACCGCTCGCGCCGCCGCGAACGCCGCGTCGATCTCGGCCACCGAGGCTTCGCGCACATGGCCGAGGACCAGCGCTCGGTCGGTCGGCGAGCGGACAGGGTCGCCGTCGCCTTCGGCCTTGCCGGGGAAGGCCAGAACAGCCCGGCCAGCAGGAACTGTACGGCCATGGCGCACAGGATCAGGCCCAGAACCCGCACCACGATGGTCAGGCCGATCTTGCCCAGGATGCGGGTGAGAATCGGGGTGGCCAGGAAGCACAGCAGGACGCTGACGCCGATCGCGGCGATGACCCCGAGGCCCACCGCGGCGCCGATGAAGCCATAGGGGTGAGCCTGGCTGGCGTAGATGATCACGGTGGAGATGGCGCCGGGACCGATCAGCAGGGGCATGGCGAAGGGCACGATCAGCCGCTCCAGGTGCCGCTGCACATAGTTGCGGGAATCGCCTTCAGCCGCTTCCGCCGCGTCGGCGAAGGCCACGGTGAAGTCGTCGCGCACCATCTTCAGGCCGAGCAGGAACAGAATTACCCCCCCCCGCGATCCGAAAGGCCGGCAGGGATATGCCGAAGAACTGCAGCAGGCCGACGCCGGTGAAATAGAAGAAGATCAGGAAAGCGGTGACCACCACCGCGATCAACAAGGCGATCTGCGCCCGCTCTCCAGGCTTGGCTTCCGCCGTCACGGCGGCGAACAGCGCGACGTTGCCGATCGGATCGATCAAGGCGAACAGGGCGACGAAGAAGTTGATCGCGAAGGTGGAGTAGACCATGGCGGTATTCTAACCCCGGCCGGGCCGGGGCAAAACTGTCCCGTACCGAACGACCTTATTCATCTTGTGTGCATAAAAATCGGCGCATATTGACCCTTGCCGCTGTTGCCTCCGGGCCATGACGGGACGGTTTTTTGATAGGTGTGAGAATTTTTCAGTCGTCTTTGGCTGGAAATATGCGTAAAGCGCAGATTGTATGTCATGGTCCGGGGTAGGGCTGGTGACGTGGCGGATGTCGCCGGTTTCGGGAATAAAGGGGCGGCGACCCCTCTCCCACAAAAAGGAAGGGAAGTACCAAGATGCAAGTTTCCAAGAAGATGCTGGCCCTGGCCGGCTTTGCCACCGTGGCTCTGGCCGCTGCTCCGGCGTTCGCGCACCACTCGTTCGCGATGTTCGACAGCCAGAAGAACCTGACCCTCGACGGCACCATCAAGGAATTCCAGTGGACCAACCCCCACTCCTGGATCCAGATCATGGTGAAGGACGCTTCG
>CANJMO010000033.1 GCA_947475845.1 Caulobacteraceae bacterium
CTCGATCATCCTGTTCATCGACGAGATGCACACCCTGGTCGGCGCCGGCAAGGCCGACGGCGCCATGGACGCCTCCAACCTGCTCAAGCCCGCCCTGGCCCGAGGCGAGCTGCACTGCGTCGGCGCCACCACCCTCGACGAATACCGCAAGCACGTCGAGAAAGACGCCGCCCTGGCCCGCCGCTTCCAGCCGGTGTTCGTCGACGAACCCAGCGTGGAAGACACCGTCTCGATCCTGCGCGGGCTCAAGGAGAAGTACGAGGTCCACCACGGCGTGCGCATCTCCGACAGCGCCATCGTCGCCGCCGCCACCCTCTCCAACCGCTACATCACCGACCGCTTCCTGCCGGACAAAGCCATCGACCTGATCGACGAGGCCGCCAGCCGCGTCCGCATGCAGGTCGACTCCAAGCCCGAGGCCCTCGACGAGATCGACCGCCGCCTGGTCCAGCTCAAGATCGAGCGCGAAGCCCTGCGCAAGGAAACCGACGCCGCCTCCGCCGCCCGCCTCGACGACCTGGAAACCGAACTCGAAGACCTCGAGATCCGCTCCATTGAGATGACCGCCCGCTGGAAGTCGGAAAAGGACAAGGTCGGCTCCGCCGCCCAGGCCCGCGAGGCGCTCGACCGCCTGCGCGCCGAACTGGCCCACGCCCAGCGCCAGGGCGACCTGCAGCGCGCGTCCGAGATCATGTACGGCCAGATCCCGTCCCTGGAAAAACAGCTCGCCCAGGCCGACGCCGACAACAAGGACCAGATGACCCCCGAGGTCGTCGACGCCGAACAGATCGCCGGCGTCGTCTCCCGCTGGACCGGCGTCCCCGTCGAGAAGATGCTCGAAGGCGAGCGCGAGAAGCTGCTGCACATGGAAGACGCCCTGCGCGCCCGCGTGGTCGGCCAGGACGAGGCGCTCGAGGCCGTCTCCGACGCGGTCCGTAGAGCCCGCGCCGGCCTGCAGGACCCCAACCGCCCGATCGGCAGCTTCCTGTTCCTAGGCCCCACCGGCGTCGGCAAGACCGAGCTGACCAAGGCCCTGGCTGCCTTCATGTTCACCGACGAGCGCGCCATCACCCGCATCGACATGTCCGAGTACATGGAAAAGCACGCCGTCAGCCGCTTGATCGGCGCCCCTCCCGGCTACGTCGGCTATGACGAAGGCGGCTCCCTGACCGAGGCCGTCCGCCGCCGCCCCTACCAGGTCGTCCTGTTCGACGAGGTCGAAAAGGCCCACCCCGATGTGTTCAACGTCCTGCTGCAGGTGCTCGACGACGGCCGCCTCACCGACGGCCAGGGCCGCACCGTCGACTTCAAAAATACCCTGATCATCATGACCTCCAACCTCGGCTCCGAGTACCTGGCCGCGCAGGAGGAGGGAGACGACGTCGACGCCGCCCGGCCCATGGTGATGGACGCCGTCCGCCGCCATTTCCGCCCCGAGTTCCTCAACCGCATCGACGAGATCATCCTGTTCAAGCGCCTCGGCCGCGCCCAGATGGACTCCATCGTCCGCATCCAGCTGGAGCTGGTCACCCAGCGCCTGGCCGAGCGCCGCATCAACCTGTCGCTCGACCCCGCCGCCCTGCACTGGCTCGGCGAGCGCGGCTACGACCCGGTCTACGGCGCCCGCCCCCTCAAGCGCGTGATCCAGAAGGAACTGGTCGATCCCGTCGCCAAGCGCCTCCTGGCCGGCGACATCAAGGACGGCGAGGTGGTCTCCGTCTCGGCCGGCGAAGGCGGCCTCGAAATCGGCAAAGCCAAGGTCAACTGATCTCCAGGGTCCCTAACGCGACCTCCCCCGCTTGGGGGGGAGCCCCACGCGCCCGCCAACCTTGACAAATGACTCGAAAATGTTCATGATATGTTCTCATATGTCAGAACAGCCCACAACCCCTCAAACTGACCGCGCCGCGAGAAAGCTCGAGGCGCTGTGGCGTCAGGCCGAGCTGCTCGAGCGGCTGTCGCAGGCCGGCGAGCGCCTGGCCCTGACCATCGAGGCGGAGGCGGCCGAGGCTCGCGCCGGAGGCCTGCCGCTGCGCGAAGACGCCGCCATGACCTTTTCCCGCGTGGCGCGGGCGGTGCGCATGAGCGTCATGCTGCACGCCAAACTGCTGCGCGACATGGACGAGCTGGAAACCCGCGGCGAGGCCAAGGCCCGCGAGGCCAATGACGCCGCGGCCGAGGAACAGGACCGCAAGGATCCCCTCTACCGCTACAAGGCCCGCGTCGAGCACGTCGTGCATCGGGTGGCCCGGGCCCACACCGGCGACGAGGACGAGGCCCAGCGGCTGATCGACGAAGCCGGCGAGCGCCTCGACGACGACGACATCTACGGCGACCTGCTGGCCCGCCCCATCGGCGAACTGGTCGCCCTGATCTGCCGCGACCTCGACCTCGATCCCGACTGGACCCGCCTGGCCGAGGAAGCCTGGGCGAAGGAAGAGATCGCCACAGCGCCCCCAGGTTCGCCCTTCCTTCACCTCCCCCACGAAGTGGCGGGGTTCGGTCAATCGCATGCGATTGATCCGGACGAACCGCTCGCCGAGCGCAGCGAAGAGCGAGTGGTGGAGGGGGAGGGCCCCATCTCCACCTTTGAAACTGCCTCCCACCAGCCGCCCTAGTCGCCGTCTTCCCCCGCGCCTAAGCTTCCCGGCATCGGAGGACCCACGCCCCTTGCCTGCGCCCTGATCTGCGCCGCCTTCACCGGCTCGGTGACCGGCATAGCCATGCCTGACGCGGCCACCCGCGACACCTTCTTCGTCGCCCAGGCGGTCAAGGCCGGGCCCGACGCCGAATTTCCCGATTTCGCCGCCGAGATGGGCCGCGTGCTCACCGCCCAGGGCCTGAAACCGGCCCCCAGCGAGGCCGAGGCGTCGCTGGTGGTGCGGTTGTCCTATGTGGTGCGCTCGGTGCAGCGCGAGGTCGCCGACGAGGGCGGTCGCATCAGCGCCCAGGGGACCATCTCGGCCGGCGGCCGTTCCGGCGGCGGCGGCGGGGAGTTCGAGGCCGACGACGAGGATCGCGGCGCGACGCGGGTGGCCAAATCCTACCAGGCCGCGCTGCAGGTCACCGCCTACGAGCCCGCCGGCAAGCCGGTGTGGCAGGTGCGGGTGCAGACCGCCGGGCCGGAGAAGAACCTGACCAATCTGGTGCCGGCGATGATCGCCATGTCGTCGCCCTACCTCGGCAAGACCGCCGCCCCGACCGAGGTCAAGCTCGACGACAAGGACGCCGCCCTGCGGTTGGTGAGGGGCGGGCGCTAGCTCTTCGCCGTCTTCCGCTTGGCGGCGGCGCTCAGCTCGCTCACGTCGCGTCCGATGCGCTTGATCGCCAGCCAGAAGCCGGTGATGCAGCCGCCGGTCACCCCGGCCAGCAGCAGGATCACCACGATGTCCCATAGCGGCCGCGCCCGCAGCCAGGCGAAGTCGAGGTCGTGCAGGCCGGTCATCAGCCAGCGGCTCTGGCGCCCGACGTCGTCCACGGCGAAGGCCATCCGGCCGGTCTTGGCGTCGATGTAGACGGTGGAGTGGCCCTTGTCGCCGAGGTCGGCGCGGTACACCGGCAGCACCGCCTTGCGGTCGTAGTTGCTGTAGTAATAGGCGTCCTCGCGCGCCATGCGGCTGAAGCCGATGACCGGGGCGTCGCCCATCTTGGCCATGGCCGCGATCAGCTCCGGTTCCTTCAGCGGCGCCGGCGCCCCCTTGGCGTCGATCCGCACCGAGCTGCCGTCCGCCTTGACCGCCATGGCGTACAGAGCCCCGCCCAGCGGCGCCCCGTCGATCTGCTGCAGGCTACCGTCGGTCAGTTGCGGAGCCGCGGCCAGGAAGGTCTTGACCTGCGCGCCCGTCACCTCGCCCGCCAGCTGGCGCCGCTCGACCTGTCCGGCGCTCGTGTCCAGGAAGCCCCACGGGTTCATGGTGAACATGCCGCTGGTCACCCAGGTCAGGGTCAGCACCCCGAACACCAGGCCGATGATGTGGTGCCAGTAGAACCAGCCGCGATAGGGCGACCAGCGCCCGGACTTGTACTTCCGGAAGCGGACGATGCCGACGTAGATCCCGGTGACGGTCAGGAACACCCCGATCAGCGAGGCGTAAACCACCACCTGGGTCCACAGCTTGCCGTTGCTGCGCAGGACGGTGGGATAGAGCCAGTGCGGCACCGCCCCGATCCATGACCAGAACCGCGTGGCCCGCGTGGTGGTCTGCACCGCCAGGCCCGAGCCCTGGGCGACGTACAGCTCCGTGCCCGCCGGGTCGCCGTAGGTGAAGCGGTAGACCGGCCCGGCGCCCTGCACCCCCATGGTCCACTGGTTGCGCTCGATCACGCCCCGGTCGGTCGGCTGGCCCATGATCCCGTTGCCCCGGGCATAGACGGCCGCGATGCGCAGGGCGGTGGGCGCGTCGACCTCGTCGATGCTCTGGCCGGTGTTGAGGTCGAACGCCCGCCGGCGGCGGCCCTGCGTGACCTGCAGCGTCGGCCGGTCGGCCATCATCTCGACGCGGAAGCCCGACAGCTGGCTGTCGTCGTCCAGCTCCAGCGGCGGCCGCGCGGCGGCCGGCGCCAAGCGCAGGGGCTCCAGGCCCTTGAGCCGGTCAGCCCCCGCCAGCGACGGGTAGTCCTGGTACATCATCACGAAGCCGGACAGGCACCACAGCGCCATCATCAGTCCCACCACAACGCCGAGGTACCGGTGCAGGATGAGGATGATGCGCATGGCGCTAGAGGTAGGCGCGGCTGACGAACCAGTAGACGCCCAGGCCCACCAGGAACGCCGAGCAGACGTCGACCACGATCGGACGGGGCAGGGTCCACTTCATCCTGGCCAGCCAGATGACCAGCAGGGATGTGCCGACCACTAGGGTCAGCTGACCGATCTCAACCCCGAGGTTGAAGCCCACCAGCAGTTCGGCGAGGCGTCCGGGCGGTATCTGCAACTCGAGCAGCCCGGCGGCGAAGCCGAAGCCGTGGATCAGGCCGAACACCAGGGTGATGACCATGCGCAGACGGCCCGCGTCCTGCAGCTTGCCGGAGATCATCAGGTAGTTGGCGGTGAACAGGCCCGCGCCCAGCAGCAGCAGCGCCGGCATGCCCGGGAACCCGAGCGCCTTGGCCAGGGCCATGATGATCATCCCACCCCCGAGGACGGCGGCGAAATAGACCGGCTTGTGCGTCTGTACGGCCAGGTTTTCCGCCCCGATCAGGGCGATGGTCAGGGCGACCAGGGCGTCGATGTACTCGGCGTGCGGACGCAGGATGCCCGTGACGGCGAGGGCGAGGGTCAGGCTGTGGCCGATGGTGAAGCCGGTGACCACGAAGATCAGGTCGCGCAGGCGCTTGGAGATCAGCACCAGGCCCAGCAGGAAGGACATGTGATCCACACCCGTGAAGATGTGCATGATCCCCATGTGCATGAATTCAAAGATGTTGGCGGTCTGCAGCTTGTTCTCTTCGCCGCCGGTGACCTGGATGGTCTGGTGGTCGCTGGTGATCAGCTGCTCGACGAATTCGCCGCTGGTGGCGTTCTGGATCTGGGCGAAGTTGGTGTGGCTCGGCACGACGTCGAAGAACGCCGCCGAGTGAATGTCGAGGTCCTTGTCGCTGGGGCATTTGAAGGTGAAGTCATAGCGCCGGAAGTCGGCGGCCGAGGACAGGGCCTCCACCGGCGGGATCAGGGTGCAACGCTTGCCTTCGGACAGCGGATAGATGCGGTCGGACAGGTATTTCTTGACCGCGTCGTCGGTGGGCTGCTCGCCGTTCTTGGTCAGGCGAGCGGTTTCGATCTTGGGGATGGTGATCACCAGGTCGATGTTGCCGCCGGCCACTTCCCACACCGAGTGGGACTCGCTGCGCACATGGGCCGTCGCCGCGCCCGCGCCCATCAGGGTCAGACACAGCGATACCAGGAAAAGACGCAACCAGACGGCAGGCTTCATCACTTCAGGTCCGCGGCGATCAGGATGTTGGCGCGCTTGCGGAAGAAGCCTTCATCCGCCTTCTGCACGCGATCGACCGCGGCCTTCTGGAAGTCGGCGCGGACGCGGCTGTAGGCCTCTTCGTAGCTGAGCGGCACCGGCGGCTTGTTGGCGACCATGTAGATCACATGCACGCCGTCCGGCGCGGTGGTCACGGCCGAGGCGCCGCCATTGGGCAGGGCGCGGGCGACGGCGAACAGGGCGTCGCCGAGGTGGATCTTGGCGGCGAAGTAGAACTCCTCGCCGTTCAGCTTGCCGGAGTCCTTGCCCTTGAACTGAGCGATGGCGGCGTCGGGGCTGGTCCCTGAGGACAGCGCCTTCTGGGCGGCGGCGGCGGTATCGGCCGGGAACACCAGGTCGCGGGCGGTCATCACGCCCTCGTTGGAGTAGGTGTCCTTGTGCGCGTCGTACCAGGCGCGCAGCTTGTCGTCGGCGGGGTTGCTGGCCATCACGTCGGCGGCGATGCCGGCCTCGACCGCGGCGACCATGGCCGCGCGGACGTCGGAGTCGACCGAGGCCACGTCAAGCTCCTTGCCGCGCTGAACGTAGAGTTCTTCGCGTATCATGCTGTCGAGAACCTTGATGCGGTCGGCCTGGCTCAGCTTGTTGATGTCCACCTGGCCATAGATGGCGCGCAGTTGCAGGTCGAAGTCGCTACGCGCGACAGGCTGCTGGTTGACCAGGGCGATGTCTTCAGGGGGGACCACCAGGGTCGAGGTGCCCTTGGCGGTGAACAGGGCGTAGCCGGCGATGCCGATGCCGATCACCGCCGCGACACCCGACAGGACCAGCGACCGGGTCAGGCTCACCTGGCTGATATCCATCCATTTAGGGATCATTGCGCGCTCGGGCCTTTTGCGGGGCTCTGGTGAGAGAGGGAATAGACGTAAAGGGCGACCTCACGGATCTTTCCGGGCTTCAGCCGGGTGACCCAGGCGGGGCAATAGCCCGCGCGGCCGTAGGCGATGGAATCGAACTTCTGCTTCTGCGTACCGCCGAACAGCCAGATGTTGTCCACCAGGTTGGGTCCGCCGATGGCGCTGTCGCCGTGACCGTCGCCGTGGCAGTCGTAGCAGCCGCCCCGGTTGGAGAAGATCGCGCCGCCGCGGGTGGCGGCTTCAGCATCGACCTTCTGGCCGCTCTGGGAGTCGAGGAAGGCGATGACGTCGTTGATGTCGCCCGGGGTCAGAGGCGGAATGGTCGGTTCGCGAGCATAGGGAATCTTGCGGGCGAAGGCCGGCATGTCGGCCAGGTTCCAGGTCTTACGATTGGGGGCGCGGATGCCGTAGAGGACCGTGGTCTCGATGTCGCTGGCGGCGCCGACGCCGTAAAGCCAATCGTTGTCGGCCAGATCGGGAACGCCGCGCGTGACGTCGCCCTTGCCCTGGGCGCCGTGGCAGACCGCGCAGTCTTTCTTGAAGACCGCCTCGCCGCGCGGGGTGGCGAATTTCATGGAGGCGGGGTCGGTGGATTCCAGATCGGGGTCGGTGCGCAGCAGATTGGCCTGGGCCTTGGAAACCGACAGGCCCCAGGCCGACGCGGCGATCAGGACGACGATCACAAGCGCGCCGACGGTGCGCGTCAGCACGCTTAGCCCGCTGACCCAGCGGCCGAGCTTTTTAAGCGAACCCAGACTGATGCCTACCATGGCCGATCAAGCCCTTTTGGGTTCGTACGATCCTGGCTCAAGCTAACCTCTTGTTCCGCGTCCGGTGGGCCGGTGGCCGTTCGCTATGGGATGACGTCCGCTCCCGGCCGCGCTCACCTATTCTGGTGATACGCACAGCACCGGCAATTCCCTCACCCCGCTGGAATGAGAGCTTCACTTACCTTGATTTGGCAAGTCTTGACCGATGACGACCGCGCCCCTGCAAGCCGGTTGACGCGCCCGGGCGATCAGCGCATCGGGGTGCGACAGGCCTCTCCCCGGACCTCATGACACCCTTCTCGACCTTCATCACCGCAGCCGTTCTGGCCCTGACGGCGGGCGCGTCGTCCGCCGCTCCGGCCAAGCCGCAGCGCGTGATGTCGCTGAACGGCTGCACCGACCAGCTGGTGCTGATGCTGCTGCCGCCTGAACGGATTGTCTCGGTCAGCTACCTGGCCGAAAAGCAGGCGATGACGCCGGAACTGAAGCGCCGGGCGTCCCACATGCGGGTCAACCACGGCCTGGCCGAGGAAGTGCTGCAGCAGAAGCCGGACCTGATCCTGACCAGCCCGTTTTCCGCCCGCCCGGCGCACCGGCTGATGGCCAAGACCGGCGCGCCCATGGTCGATGTGATGTCGGCCGACAGTTTCGAGGATATCCGCCGCACCACCCGTCAGGTGGCCGCCGCCGTTGGCGAGGTGGAGCGCGGCGAGGTCCTGATCGCCGCCATGGACGCCAAACTGGCCGAGCTGAAGCGGACCATCGGCGCGCGTAAGATCCTGGCCATGGGCTGGGACGGCAGCGGCCGCGTGCCCGGCAAACAGTCGCTGTTCAACGACATCCTGACCGCCGCGGGCGGCGTCAACCTGGCGGCAGGCGAGGGGTCCTACGAGAGCAGTCTGGACCTGGAACAACTGCTGGCCGCCAATCCTCGGCCGCAACTCTTGCTCTACGCCGAGAACGACGCGACCGCGCCGACCCTGCAGACCGCCTCGATCCAGCATCCGGTCCTGCGCCGGGCGTTCACGCATAGGCTAGAGGTCCCGCGCTACGGCTGCGGAACGCCCGACGCCGGAACCCAGGCGGCAGCGTTACGCCGCGCCATGGAGCAGGCCCTGGCAGGCCCCGGTGCGAGGCCATGAGAAGGGGCGCCGCGCTCATTCCTCTGCTGTTGGCGGCGATCGTCATTCTGGTGGCGGTGTCGATGCTTGCGGGCATCGTCTGGCTGAGCCCGGCACAGGCCTTGGGCGCGTTCAGCGCCGGTCCCACCGATCTGGCGCGGCTGATCATCATCGAGTTGCGCATGCCGCGCGCGGTGCTGGCGATCCTTACCGGAGGCGCACTAGGCCTGTGCGGCGCGGTGCTGCAGGGCCTGCTGCGCAATCCCTTGGCCGAGCCCGGGCTGCTGGGCGTGTCGTCCGGCGCCGCCGTCGGGGCGGTGATCGCGATCTATTTCGGCCTGACCGCGCGGTTCCCCTACGCCGCGCCGGTGCTGGGCATGTGCGGGGCGATGGCGGCGACGGCCCTGACCTTCGCTTTCGGCCGGGGCGGCACCCTGTCGATCATCCTGGCGGGCGCGGCCGTCTCGGGCCTGGGCGGCGCGGCCATCTCCCTGGCCCTCAACCTGGCGCCCAACGCCGGCGGCGCCTTCGAGATCATGACCTGGCTGATGGGCTCGCTGTCGGACCGCAGCTGGGACCACGTCTGGCTGGCGGCCCCGTTCATCCTAGTGGGCGCGGCGATCCTGGCCGGCACGGCGCGGTCGCTGGACGCCCTGGCGCTTGGCGAGGCGCAGGCCGAGAGCCTCGGCGTCGATCTGGACCGCCTGCGCCTGACGGTGTTGGCCGGCGTCGCGCTGTGCGTCGGGGCGGCGACTTCGGTCGCCGGCGTGATCGGCTTCATCGGCCTGATCGCGCCACATCTGGTGCGGCCGTTCGTCGGACATCAGCCGAGCCGGACCCCGCTGCCCTCAGCCCTGTGCGGCGCCGCGCTGCTGCTGGCGGCGGACATCGGCAGCCGATTGCTGCGGTTCAACAGCACTGAGATCAAGCTGGGGGTGTTCACCGCCCTGGTCGGCACGCCGTTCTTCTTCTGGCTGGTGCTTCGGCTGCGGAAAACGGCGCCATGAGCCTGTTGACCGTCAGCGGCGTCACGGTGAGGCGCGGGGGCAGGGCGATTCTGCGCGAGGTGTCGGCTTCGTTCTCGGCGGGCCAGTTCGTGGCGGTGATCGGCGGCAATGGCGCGGGTAAGTCGACCCTGTTGTCGGTGCTGGCGGGCCTGCTCAAGCCCGATCAGGGCGAGGCGCGCCTGGACGGCCAGCCGATCGGGCGCTTCGACCGCAAGGCGCTAGCGCGGCGACGGGCCTACCTGCCGCAGAATCCGCGCTGTGATTGGCCTATTTCGGTGGAGCGACTGGTGGCGCTGGGCCTGACACCCACATTGCCGGCGTTCGGCCGCCTGACGGCGGACGTGCAGGTTCGGGTCGACCGCGCTGTGGAGGCCTGCGATCTGGCCTCGCAGCGTGATCAGGCGGCCACGACCCTGTCCGGCGGCGAGTTGGCGCGGGCGATGCTGGCGCGGGCCATGGTCGGCGATCCGGAGGTGCTGATCGTCGATGAGCCGATGGCGGGACTGGATCCGCGCCACGCCCTGGACACCGCGGGCCGGCTGCAAGGGCTGGCGGCGAGCGGCAAGCTGGTGATCGCGGCGGTGCACGACCTGACGCTGGCGGCCCGCTTCGCCAGCCATGTGCTGGGCATGCGCGAGGGGCAGGTGGTCGCGCTGGGGCCAATGGCGACGACCCTGACATCCGTTCTGCTGCACGACATCTTCGACGTCGAAGCCTGCGTCAGCGGGGAGGGGGCGACGGCGACGGTCGACTATGTGGCGGGCGCGCCCAAAGGCGTGTGAGCGGAAACGAAAAAGGGCGGCCCCGCCGCTCTGGCAGGACCGCCCCAAGACGAGCGACTCGCTGGCGCGAAACCCCTCAGGAGAATCGCGGGCGAGAGGCTGGAGGTGTCACCGGAGCGCGATCACCCGCGCTTCACCAGTGGAAAGTCCTTTATAATCCATAGCCTTATAGGTTTGGCAGTTGGAAGACACTGGATCACCTCCTTTCAATAGGTTGCAGACAACCTGAATGTAGGAAGCGTCGCCGGGCGGCGGAAGTCACAATGGATTGTTGGCGATGTCGCACCGGCGTTGCCGATTTTTTAAGCGACGCAGTCAGGCTCCAGGAGCGCCTGCGCCGTTCTGGGCGACTTGGTGCGCCAACAGGCCGTCTATCCGCGCCTTCTCGGCCTTGAACGCCGCCAGTTCGCGGCCGGCCAGGACGGTGCCGGAAGGGGCCTTGAAGGTCGATGGGTTGACCTGCTTGCCCCTGACCTTGGTTTCAAAGTGCAGGTGCGGGCCGGTCGACAGGCCCGTGGAGCCGACGTAGGCGACGACCTGGCCCTGACGCACTTTCTGGCCGGCTTTCACCGCCCAGCGCGACAGGTGGCCGTAGCCGGTCTCGATGCCATTGGCATGCTTGATCTGCAGCCAGCGCCCATACCCACCGGCCCAGTCCGCGCGCTCCACGACGCCGTCGCCCGCCGCATAGACCAGGGTGCCCTGCGGCGCGCCGAAGTCGATGCCGGCGTGCATGCGGGTGAAGCCGAGGATCGGGTGGTTGCGCATGCCGAAGGAAGAGGTGATGCGCACGCTGTCCAGCGGAGTGCGCAGCAGCATGCTGCGGATATTCTTGCCGAACTGATCGAAGTATTGGGCTTCGGCCATGCCGGGAGCCCTGAAGCGGTACAGGCGGTTGACGCCGCCCTTGGCCTTGATCTCGGCGAACAGCAGGTCGCCGGCAGCGATGGTGCGGCCCGAGGCGGTGACCTTGCGGTCGAACACCATGGAGAAGCGGTCGCCCGGCTGGATGTCGCGGCTGAAGTCGAGCTCGTGGGAGAACAGCTTGACCACCTGGGCGGTCAGCTCGGGCGTGGCCCCGGCCTTCTGCGCCGAGACGAACAGGGACGAACCCATCTTGCCGGCGGCGACGGTAGTCTGATCGATGACCTTCTCTTCCATCTTGCGCAGATGCAGGGAGCCGTCGAAGGCGCGCGAGAGGGTCACGGCGGTGGCGGGGCCGACGCGCATGGACAGGCCCACCAGCTTGGCGGACTCCTGGGCGCTGACCGGCTTGGCGACGGCGGCCTGGAATGCCAGGCCGGCTTTGATGTTGACGGTGTCGAACACCTTGCCCAGCGCCTGCACGGCCTGCTGAGCCTCTTCCTTGCCGACGCCGGTGCGGCGCACGGCGGCCTCGAAGCTTTCGCCCGGGCGGACATTGATCATCATGCTGACGGGCGCGGACAGGCCGGGACGCAGCTGAGCCTGGGCGAAAGCCTTGGCTTCCAGGGCGGATTCCGTGGCGGCGTCCAGGGCAGGGCTGTAGACCGCGACCTTGCCGGAGGAGGCGGCATTGTTCTGGAGCATCTGCCAGCCGAGCAGGACCACCGCCAGGCCGCTCAGGGCGGCAAGGACCGGAGGCGCAAAGCGCACGGTGGCCGACTGGCGCGGATCGAACTCTTGCATGACTCCCCCGGTAAAAGGATCCCCGCCCTGGGACAAGTCGCAATTAGACCCCTGCGACGAAAGGAAACGGGCGATCCGGTGACTCTAAGCCTGACTCTTGACGGCGCGACCTGAGCAGTAGGGCCGCATGCGGGCAAGTAAATTCTGCGACAGCAAGCTTATCAATGGCGGATAGCCTGGAGCCGTGCTGGTGGCGCCTTTCGGATAGACTCAGCCCGTGCGTGACACAGCCGCCATTTGCTGTGACGGCCGCAAAGCGGATTGCCCGGGCCTCAATCCTTGTCTTTCAGCACCGAGCCGTCGAGCTTGGTCGCGCTGACCAGCAGGCCGTACTGCACGCCGTTGCGGTTGGGGTGAATGACGAAGTCGATCTTGTCGCCCGGCTTCAACGATTCAGAGGTCCAGCCGCGCCGGCCGATCATGTTGATCGGGCTGCATTCGGCGGTCCAGGGCTGCATCTTGCCGTCCGGACCGGCGACCATGAACTCGATCATGGTGTGGGGATTGGCCCACATATAGGTTTTCACCGTGCCGGTCAGCTTTGTGTACTTGGTGTTGTCGTACATGCTGAAGGCGTGATGGGCGAAGGCGGGGCCGGCGGCCAGGGCCGCCAGGCCGATCAGGGCCGCAGCCGTCTTTTTCGCAGACATGCGCTTGGTCATCTTAGCCGTCCTCACTTCTTTTCAGGGGCGTTGGGATCGAAGCCCAATGCGGTGTTCCAGAGGGGGTCCTCGACGTCGCAGACGTATTCCCAACGCTGCGAGCCGACGGGCAGGCGGTCGTAGTGGATCGAGGTGGTGTAGGGTTTGGCCAGGACATTGGGGTCCTCGAAGGTCATCTCGATGACCAGACCTTTGCCGTCTTCCACCACCTTGTACTTCTCGGTGATCTGAGTGGTGGCCGACCCCTTGTTGACCCCCGAGGATGTGCGAGGTGCGGTCGTTGAAACCGGCCACATGCACCACCAGGACGCCATCGACCCATTTGCCGTAGGAGTTGCCGTTCCAGGTCGGCTGGATGTCGGCCGCGTGCTTGTCGGTGTTCATGTAGATGGTGCGCGCCAGTTCGGCCTGCTCGCCGATGACGCCGATGCGCTCGGGGCTCTCGATGATCTCCAGCGGCAGTTCGTTGCTGTACATGCGCGGAATGCCGACGGGGAGGCAGCGCTGCTTGGCCATGGGCCCGCCGCCCCGGCGATCCTCGATGTTCATCTTCTTGCCGGCTTCGGACAGTTCCGGGGGCGGTCGGCGAGGCTGGTGCGGGGTCATCAGCCACAGGCCGGACAGGCCCTTTTCCTCGGCATGGGCGGCCGCCGCCCCCAGCGCCAGCGAAAGCCATCGAACACGATTTGGACCAGGAAGCCATGCCGTCATCTCCAGTAGACGATGGCAAAGCTTATGCCGCACTGCAGCAATCGGGTTCCGCATCGTGTGGTCAGCACCTTCAAAAGATGTGCGAAGCAGGAGGAGGCCGCCGGTCGGGGCCGCAAGTCCGATTATCGCTTGTTCAGGCTTGGCCGTTCGCGTCTATTCCGCCGGGGAACAAGAAACGACGGGGGCGCAAATGCAGGCCACTCTGGCCGCCTGGCAGGCGGCGTTCAGCAGTTCGCCGTTCACTGAATCCGTGGCGGGGGTGGTCTGGGTCAAGGCCATGCTAGAGTCCGTGCACATCCTGGCGATGGGCCTGCTGCTGTTCTCCATCGGCATGATCAGCCTGCGCCTGGCGGGGCTTGGCGGACGGTCAAGCTCTCCGGCGGAGATGGTGCGCCGTTTCTCGCCGTGGGTGTGGAGCGCGCTGGCGGTGGTGTTCATCACCGGGCTGCTGCTGCTGACCGGAGCGGGCGGGCGGCGCGGCCTGACCACGCCGATGTTCCAACTGAAGATGGTGCTGATGCTGTGCGCCATCGCCGCCACCGCCCTGATGCAGCTGACCCTGCAGAGCCGCCAGGACTTCTGGACGCTGAACCCTCTGCGCCGGGCCCTGGCCAAGGTTCTGGCGCCGGCCTGCCTGTTGCTGTGGATGTTCACCGTCTGCGCCGGCCGCTGGCTGGCCTACGGCTATGTCCTGTTCCCCGACGCCTGAGGAGCCGCATCCATGGAAAAGCTCATCGCCTGGCTGAAGCCACTGACCGATACGCCCCTGGCGCAGTGGGTGCAGGCCGACACCTACGCCTTCCCAGGCCTTGAGGCAGTGCATGTGATCTCGGTGATGCTGGTGTTCGGTTCGATCGCCATGCTCGACCTTCGCCTGCTTGGCCTGTCGTCACGCGGCCATTCGGCAACCAAGATCACCCATGAAGTGCTGCCCTGGACCTGGGCCGCCTTCGCCGTGGCCGCCGTCACCGGAGCCTTGCTGTTCGTGGCCCAGGCGCCGTCCTACGTCGCCAACCGCGAGTTCCAGATCAAGATGGGGCTGATGGTCCTGGCGGGGATCAACCTCGGGGTGTTCCACTTCATGACCTGGAGCAGCGTGCGCCACTGGGACAACCGCCTGCCGACACCCGCCGCCGCGCGGGTCGCCGCCACCATCTCGCTGATCTGCTGGACCGGGGTGGTCATCGCCGGCCGCTGGATCGGCTGGACGCTGACCAGCCACTAGGGGCAGGCGCTGGCCGCGCTAGTTGGGTTTCTTGTCCTGCAGCATGGTTTCGCTGTGGGCGTGGCATTCCCAGCCGTTGTCGCCGCGGATCCAGGTCGATTGGTCGGCGGCGTGCATTTCCAGCGGCTTGCCGTCCATGGTCACCTGCTGGGTGACCTTGTAGGCGATGATGGCCACGCCGGGGGCGGGAGTGGTGACCTGGACGTCGTCGAAGCTGTAGGACTCCAGGGTCCACGAGCCTTCCTTGGTCATGGCGCCCATCTTGGCCTTGGGGATGCTCATGACCCCCCGCGCGCCCGTGACCAGGCTGGGGTCGGCCGCGAGCTTGGCGGTGGCGGCGCCGTCCTTGCGCTTCATCGCGTCCCAGTAGGACGTCTCCAGGGCGACGATCTCATCCTTGGTCGGTGTGGCGGTGGCGGTCATGGCGTGGCTCCATCGAAGTTGCTCCAGATAAACCGCCGTCGGCGAACCCTGTTCCCCGAAAGTCGCTCAGGGCGCCGCCGCCGGCTCGAGCCCGGCGTTGCGGATGGTCGGCCAGGAGCCCGCTTCCGTCAGGTGTTTTATCAGGGCCGCGGCCTCAGCCGGATGCCTGGATTTGGCGACGACGCCGGCGGAGAAAAGCGTGATGCGCTGCCATGGCGCCGGGATTGGCCCGACCACCTCGGCGCCGTCGATCGCCTGCAGCTCGCTGATCTGCTGGATGCCCAGGTCGGCGCGGCCGGCGACCAGCTCAAGCGCGACGGGGGTGCCGGGGATCTGGCGCGACTTCTTCTTCATCTGCTCGGCGATGCCGAGCTTGGGGAAGACTTCGGTGGTCATGTAGACGCCGCTGGCGCTGATCGAATAGACGACCGCCTTGGCGTCCAGCAGGGCCTGGCGGAATTTGTCGCTGGTGGAGATGTCGGGCTTGGGCGCGCGCTTTTTCACAGCGATGCCCATGCGCGAGCGGACCAGGTCTGTCTCCGAGCCGCTCTTGACGAAGCCTTTAGCGACCATCTCGTCGAGGGAGGCGCGAACCATGATGACGACGTCGGCGTCCTCGCCCCGGGCGAGGCGGTTGGGGATCGCGCTGGGGATGGCGCCGATAGACGGGCCTTCGACAGTGCAGAGCGTCTTGCCTCTGGCCTTCTCGAAGGGAGGGGCGAGGACCATGTAGGGCGGGGTGAAGGCGCCGGAGATCATCACGGTGATGTCGCAGGCCTTCTGAGGCGCCTCGGCCGCGAGGGCGGGTGCGGCGATCATGAGTCCGGCCGCGAGCAGAGCCCGGGCAGCCATCCGCGCAAGCCAGTTCATTGTGCTTTCCCCCGACGATCTTGAATCCAGGCTTGAGCCCGGTGTTTGCATACAACACCTTATACACCCGCTCCGGCCGCGCTCTGGCTAGAGGGAATGACGGAGGCCGCATGCGCGCCAAGCGAACGCTGACCGTCCTGGCGATGACGGTCGCCGGGCTGTGGCTCGCGCCCGCCGGCGCTCAGACCTATCAGGCGCCGCGCCAGGCCAATGGGCTGCCCGACTGGGGCGGGCTGTGGGCCAGGGCCAAGGGCGAGGGCAGCAGCATCGACCCCGCCGTGGCCGACGGCGCCTATGCGACCAACGCGCCGTTCACGCCGCAGGCCCGGGCGGCCTACGAGGCGATCCGAAAAGCACGCGACGAGGGCAAGCCGGCGGGCGAGATCGGCTGTCTGCCGTCGGGCTCGCCGCGGGTGTGGCGGGCCAACTATCCGATCGAGTTCGTCGTGACGCCGGGCGTCACCTACCTGCTCTATGAGTTCAAAGCCGAGACGCGGCGGGTCTATACCGACGGCCGCAAACCGCCGTCGGGGGACGATCTGGAGCTGAACTACAACGGCTTTTCGAGCGGGCGGTGGGAGGGCGACGCGCTGGTGTTCGATACAGTCGGGCTGAAGGCGCACACGATCGACGCGGATGGCCTGGATCATTCCGATGCACTGACGCTGCACGAGCGGATTCGGCGCACCTCTCCGGACACCATGGAGGTCGCCATCACCATGACCGATCCGAAGACCTTCACCCGGCCGTGGACGGTGACCCGCCACTATAGCCTGCGGCCTGGCTGGACGATGGGCGAGTTCGTCTGCGCCGGGACCGAGCGCGAGCATTGACGGCGCCGGCGCTAGGGCCGACCTTGGCCGCGCGGCGTCCATGAGAAACGCCGACAGGTAGGGGTCGATCGTCCATGAAAACCGTCATTCTCGGCGCCTTGGCGCTCGCGGCCACGGCCACGGCCACGGCCGCCGTCGCGGCGTCCTTTCCGATCCCCGATATGTCGACCCTGAACCCGGCCGCGCTGCGGGCTATACCGTTCGACAAGATCCCCTGGGTGAGCTCGTCTAGGACGCCGGGGGCCGAGACCGTGAACATCGTCGGCGATCCTCTGAAGCCCGGGCTCTATGTGGTGATGAACCGCTTCAATCCGGGCAATTTCAGCCAGCCGCATTACCACTCGATGGACCGGCACATCATGGTGGTGTCAGGCACCTGGTGGGTGTCGACGACGCCGGTGTTCGACGAAGCCTCGACCGTGCCGATGAAGACGGGGACCTTCGTCGACCATGTCGCGCGGCAGGTGCACTACGACGGCAATCGCAGCGACAGCAAAGAGCCGACCGTGGTGATGATCTTCGGCATGGGGCCGGTCAGTCGGGGCACCTGCACGGGCGCTGAGGCGGAAAAGGGACCGGGGCCGTGCGCCGATGCTTTGGCCAGGGCGAAGGCTAAATAGTCCGCCTAGACCACCGTGCCGAACAGCCGGCCGATGCCCGCGGTGAGCGCCATGGCGAGGGCGCCCCAGAACGTCACTCGCACGACCGACTTCCAGACGCCTGCGCCGCCGACGCGCGCGCCGATGCCGCCGAGGATCGCCAAGCCCGCCAGACCGGCCAGGGCCACGGCCGCCACTGTCCACCACGTCGGGACCGCCAGGGCGACGGCCAGGGGAACAGCCGCGCCCATGGTGAAGGTGGCCGCCGAGGTGAATGCCGCCTGGATCGGGCGGGCGGTGCTGGTCTTCGAGATGCCCAGTTCGTCACGGGCGTGAGCGCCGAGGGCGTCCTTGGCCATCAATTGCTGGGCCACCTGCCGGGCGAGGGCCGGCTCCACGCCTCGGGCGGCGTAGATGCCGGCCAGTTCATCCATTTCCGCCGCCGGGTCGCCGGAAAGTTCCGCCGTCTCGCGAGCCAGATCGGCTCTTTCGGTGTCGGACTGCGAACTGACCGAGACGTATTCGCCCGCCGCCATTGACATGGCGCCGGCGACGAGGCCGGCGGCGCCGGCGAGCAGGATATCGCCCTTCATCGCTTTGGCGGCGGCCACACCGACAATCAGGCTGGCCGTGGAAACGATGCCGTCGTTCGCGCCCAGCACGGCGGCGCGCAGCCAGCCGATTCTGGCGACGAGGTGGCGCTCGGCGTGGAGGCGTAGACGGCTCATGCGTTTCGCTGCCTCCTAGGCGTTTGCCGGCGCCGCGTCGGGAGTCCGCCGACGGACCACGCCCTCCAGCACCAGTGCGGCGGCGACAGTGTTCGAGATCGTACCGTGCTTGCGGACATTGCGGTGCAGGAGGTCAAGGCGGGCATCGTCCTCGTCCGTGTCGACGATCAGCTCGTAGTCGACGCGCAGGATACGAGGGGGCGAGTCCTGGCGCACCGCAGTCAGTACGACCTCGACGCCGCGAAGGTTGAAATTCAGGATCGGCGTCACCCGGTCGATGCCTTTGATCATGCAGGCGGCGATGGCGGCGAGGAACAGCTCGGCTGGATTGAAGGCATCCCGGCGGCCAGCGACATCCGTGTCCAGGGCCAGGGTCGCGTCCTTGGACCGGGCCAGACTTCCGTGGGCATCGATGCGTTGGGCGGTCACCCGGTAGTCCATGGCTCACCTGAAGGATAGATTTGCGGTCCCGCGCAGCGCGGGCCGAGGCCGCACGGCAGCCTCGCGCACCTATTGGGCCATCAGGCGGCATGGCGCCTTGATCCCCCTCAAGCCGCCTAGATCAGGCCCAGCGCCTTGAAGCTGGCGACGCCTCCCAGGCCGACGACCAGATGGTCGTGCACATCGATGCGCAGGACGCGGACGGCGTCGACGATCTGGCGGGTCATGTCGATGTCGGCGGAGGACGGGGCCGGGTCGCCGGACGGGTGGTTGTGCACCAGGATCAGGGCGCAGGCCGACAGCTCCAGGGCCCGCCGGGCCACTTCGCGCGGATAGACCGGGGCGTGATCGACGGTGCCGCGGCCGAGCAGCTCGTCGGCGATCAGCTGGTTCTTCTTGTCGAGAAAGAGGACGCGGAATTGTTCGCGCGGTTCATGCGCCAGGGCGGTGTGGACATAGGCGAGCAGGGCGCTCCACGACGAGATCAGCGGGCGTTTGGTCAGGGTCTCGCGGCCCAGGCGCAGGGCGGCTTCCTGCATCAGCTTGAGATCGAGCGCCACCTGCTCGCGGACGCCGGCCATGGCGCGCAGGTCGCCGATGGGGGCGCACAGCACGCCGTTGAGGCCGCCGAACCGCGCCAGCAAAGCTTTAGCCAGGGGTTTGACGTCGGCGCGGGGTATCGAGCGGTAGAGGAACAGCTCCAGCAGCTCGTAGTCGGGCAGGGCGTCGAGGCCGCCCCGGCGCGCGCGGTGGCGCAGGCGGTCACGGTGGCCGAGGTAGTGGGGCGGCGGCTCGGCAGCCACTTCGGCGTCGACCTGAAATAGTCCGATAGATCCGTCGTGCATGACCGCGCCCGCGTCTGACAGCAGAACGGCACGCTAGAACATTATGCGAACATTGACAACGCTTGCTAGGCTGGCGCTATCGAAGGGGCGTGGCGGATGATGGGCTTGAGGGCATGGACGGCCGCGCTGCTTGGCGCTCTTATGCTGGCCATGCCGGCTTTCGCTCAGGCGCCCGTCGAGGGCGTGTTCACGATCACCAACTTCCGCTTCCACACCGGCGAGACCCTGCCGCAGCTGAAGGTGCGCTACGTGACCCTGGGCTCGCTGAAGAACCCGGCGGTGCTGGTGCTGCACGGGACCGGCGGATCGGCGGAGAACATGCTGTCGCCGGGGTTCGGCGGGGCGCTGTTCGGGCCGGGCCAGCCGCTGGACGCAGCCACGCACTACATCGTCATCCCCGACGCTATCGGCCACGGCGGCTCGTCCAAGCCGTCGGACGGTCTGCGCATGAAGTTTCCCGCCTACGACTACGCCGACATGATCGAGGCGCAGCACCGGTTGCTGACCGAGCACTTGCACGTCGGGCGCTTGAAGCTGGTGCTCGGCAACTCAATGGGCGGGATGGAGACCTGGCTGTGGGGCCAGATCTGGCCCGACTACATGGACAACCTTGTGCCCCTGGCGTCGCAGCCGATCCCGGTGGCCGGGCGCAACTGGATCACCCGGCGCATGGTGATGGACATGATCAAGTCCGATCCGGAGTGGAAGGGCGGCAACTACACCCGTCAGCCCAAGGGCCTGGCCATGGCCACGACCTATTTCGGCCTGCTCACCAGCGGCGGGTTGCGCAACGTTTACGCGGCGATGCCGAACCAAGGCGCGGCGGACCGTGTTCTGGACGCCGGGTTCGAGGGCCGCGGCGGCGACGCCAACGACACCCTTTATCAGTTCAACGCATCGCGCGATTTCGACCCGGTCCCGGGGCTGGGCAAGATCAAGGCGCGGCTGCTGGCGATCAACTCGGCAGACGACGAGCGCAATCCGCCGGAGATCGGGGTTATGGAGACCAACATCGCCAAGGTGAAGAACGGGCGCTTCTACATCATCCCGCAATCGGCGCGGACGCGCGGCCACGGCACGACGGGCGGCGACGCCTCGCTGTTCGCGCGGCAGCTCGGGGATTTCCTGGCTGGGAAGTGAGTTAGACCAGACCCTGGATCGGCGGCTTGTCCGTGCCGTCCTGCGACAGGGTGAAGATCTCCACGCCGGTCTCGGTCACGCCCACGGAATGCTCGAACTGGGCCGACAGGGACTTGTCGCGGGTGACCGCGGTCCAGCCGTCGCTGAGCACCTTCACATGCGGTTTGCCGAGATTCACCATCGGCTCGATGGTGAAGAACATGCCGGGCTTGATGATCTCGCCTTCGCCCTTGCGGCCGAAGTGCAGGACGTTGGGGTTGTCGTGGAACACCTGGCCGAGGCCATGGCCGCAGAAGTCGCGCACCACGCTGGCGCGCTGGGATTCCACATAGTTCTGGATGGCGGCGCCGATGTCGCCGAAGCGGGCGCCGGGCTTGGCGGCGGCAATGCCGCGCATCATGGCCTCGTAGGTGATCTCCACCAGACGGCGCGAGCGGGGCGAGACGGCGCCGACGCCGTACATGCGGCTGGTGTCGCCGTGCCAGCCGCCGTCGACGATGACGGTGACGTCGATGTTGGCGATGTCGCCTTCGCGCAGAGCGCGCGGGCCGGGGATGCCGTGGCAGACGACGTGGTTGGGCGAGATGCAGACGGTCTTGGTGTAGCCCTTGTAGCCGAGGCAGGCGGGCAGGGCGCCATGGTCGAGGATGAACTCGCGGGCCAGCCGGTCGAGCTCGTCGGTCAGCACGCCGGGGACGACGTGGGGAACGAGCATGTCGAGACACGCGGCGGCCAGCTTGCCGGCGCGGCGCATGCCCTCAAAGCCCGCTTCGTCGTGGACCTTGATCGCGTGGGTGCGGGTGGGGCGCTCGGCGACGCTGGTTTCGTACATGCCTGCAAACTCTCCTACGCCGACGTTGATCGGCGGGCCTTCTATCTGGCAAGCCTACCACAGAAGTTCAACTGGCGGGCGGGCTCGTATAGAACACAATGATCATGACCCAAGAATTGACGCCCTTCCACATCGCCTTTCCCGTGCACGATATCGACGAGGCGCGCCGCTTCTACGGCGGGCTGATGGCCCTGCCCGAGGGACGCAGCGCCCCGACCTGGATCGATTTCGACCTGTTCGGCCACCAGATCGTCGCCCACTACAAAGCGGGGATGAAGGCGGCGGACAACCACTCCAATCCGGTCGACGGCCACGACGTGCCGGTGCCGCACTTCGGCGTGGTGCTGGACATGGATAAGTTCGACGCCCTGGCCGGGCGGCTGAAGGCGGCGGGCGTCAAGTTCGTGATCGAGCCCTATGTGCGGTTCAAGGGCGAGGTCGGCGAGCAGGCGACGATGTTCTTCCTCGACCCGTCCGGCAATGCCCTGGAGTTCAAGGCGTTCAAGGACCGGGCGATGCTGTTCGCGACGTGAGCGAGGTGATCCGGCCCGCTCGACTGCACGAGCGGGAGGCGCTGGAGGACCTGCAGCTGCAGGCCTCGCTTATGTGGCTGGAAGACCGCGCCAACCTTCTGAGCAACCCCGACGCCATCGATTTGCCAGTCGATCAGATCGCCGATGGCAACGTCTATGTCTGCGAGGCTGACGGCGAGATCGTTGGCTTCGGCGTGGTGCTGCCGCGCGCGGACGGCGAGGCGGAGCTGGACGGCCTGTTCGTGCGGCCGGACGTGTGGGGCGAAGGCTATGGCCGGGTGCTTCTGGAGCATGGCGCGGCCACGGCCAAAGGCTGGGGCGCCAAGTCGCTGCACGTGATCGGGAACGAGCGAGCGCTAGAGTTCTACAAAGCGTGCGGATTCGTGGCGAACGGGATGGCCCAGACGCGGTTCAGGCCGGCGCCGACGATGGTCAGGGCGCTTTGAGCCAGGGCAGGCGGCGGGTGATCTGCACACCCGTCTCCGACATGCCGCAGGTATAGACCAGCACTTCGACGCCCTTGGCGGCGACCTCGTCGAGCGTTTTGGCGAATAGAGGGTCGAGTTCCCCGCAGGCCAGGAAGCCTTCGCAGTCGGTCCGCTGCACCACGAACAAAGCCACCGCCCGATGCCCCTCCTCGACCATCGCCGCAAGCTCGCGCAGGTGCTTGGACGAGCGCGCCGCCACGCAGTCGGGAAATTCGGCGAGGCCGGGGGTGCGCATCAGGTGGCAGTTCTTGATCTCCAGCCAGCAGGGCGCCCGGTCGGGCGTCTCCAGCAGGAAGTCGACGCGGCTGTTGGTCCCGTA
Source organism: Caulobacteraceae bacterium (assembly GCA_947475845.1). Taxonomy (GTDB): domain Bacteria; phylum Pseudomonadota; class Alphaproteobacteria; order Caulobacterales; family Caulobacteraceae; genus BOG-938. The sequence goes on from CANJMO010000033.1 coordinate 22,848, forward strand.
GTTCACTTCGCGGCGGATCGATGAGTAGCCGGTCAGTTCGGGGATCACGTCATGGGCCAGGGCTTCGGCGACCAGGCGGTTGGGGTGCATGGTGTTGATCCCCACCAGGCCGCCGTCGACCTCCATCAGCTCCAGGGTATGGGCAAGCTTGCGTTTGGGATCGTCGGAGCGCGACAGCCAGACCGGCAGGCCGGGAATGTTGAGGCCGAGCATGGCGCCGGGGTTGGGGCAGTGGGCGGTGATCTCGCGCCCGTCGTCCATCACTACGTCGGCGAAGAAGCGCTTGTAGCGCTGCACCAGGCGGCCGCGTTCGAGGGGCGAGGGGAAGTTCATCGGGCCGCTTCCACGACGAGCGCGACTTGGTAGGTGGTGACCGCGCCGCCGGCTTCGAACAGGCGCAGGGCGCGGCGCATCGAGCCGGCGTCGAGGGGGCGTCCGAAGCCCGCGTCGATGCCCGCCGCCTTGGCCGAGCGGGCGAAGGCCAGGCCGTCGGCGTGGCGTTCGGTGAGGGTCAAGGTATCGATGGAGGCGGTGGGGCCGAACCAGCCGCGCAATGCTTCTAGGGTGGGGAAGTGCGGGCGCGGGTCGCGGACGCCGACGGCGGCGAGGGCGGCGCGCCATTCGGTGAAGCTACCGCCCGCCAGGGTGGCGACGGCGAGGCGGCCGCCGGGCCGGACCAGGGCGCGCCAGCCGGCGAGGACGGCGGCGGGGTCGTCGAGCCATTGCAGGGTCAGGCTGGAGCAGACGAGCTCGAAGCCGGGCGCCAGGGCGGGTTGTGCCGCGTCCATGACTGCGGTGAGGCCTTGAGGCGGCAGGGACCGGGCCGTCGCGCGGGCCATGGCGGGGGCGAGATCGGTGGCGACCCAGAGGCTGGGCTTGAGCCGGGGCCAAAGGGCGCCCGACAGGTAGCCGGTGCCGCAGCCGAACTCGGCCACACGCGGGGCGATCAGGCCCTCAGACGCGACGCGATCGGCCAGGGCGGCGGCGGCCTGGCGTTGGATGGCAGTGGCGCTCGCGTAGGCGGCGGCGGCGCGGTCGAAGCGCTGGGCGATACGGTTCACGACAGGGCCTTGAGGGCGGTTCGGATCAGGTCGGCGCAGGCCTGGGGATCGTGCAGTGGGGAAAGGTGATCTGTGGCGTCGCGGATGCAGCGCTCGCGGACGTTGAGGCCGGCGAAGGATGCGTCGGCCATGGCCAGGGTGGCGATGGGGTCGTGCTGCGAATGCAGCCGCCAGATGGGGAGGCGGCAGGCGCGGCCGTTCAGGATTTCCAGGCGGTCGAGGCCCTGTTGCAGGCGGGCGATGTCGGGGGCTCCGGCCGGGACCCGGCCGCCGGCGCGCTCCAGGAATTCGGTGAGGACGCCATCGGCGACGCGCTTCTTCATCCGCTCCAGCACCCGCGCGGGAACGCCGAAGGGAAAGTCGTCCGCTTGTCCGAACCGGGCCATGCCGTCGATCGCGACCACGCCCTGAAGGCCGGGCGGCGGAGCGGCGAGCAGCTCGAGGGCGCCGAGGGAATGACCGATGCCAAGGATGGGGCCGTCGATGACGGGGTTGGCGGGACGACCGTAGTAACCCGCGTCTGCCACCAGGGACTCATCCGCCCTAAATCCCCCCAGCATGGGCTGCCACAGAGTGCCGTCGAGCGCCCAGCCGTGGACGAAAAGCAGCTTCACGCCAGGGCCCCGATGGCGGCGATGAGCTTGTCGATGGCCGCGTCGTCGTGGGCGGCGGACAGCGACAGGCGCAGGCGGCTTGAGCCTTCGGGTACGGTCGGAGGGCGGATGGCGATGGCGAGGATGCCGCCCGCTTCGAGTCGGGCCATGGCCGCCAGGGCCGCGTCTTCGGACGGCAGGCCGATGGGTACGATCTGGGTCGAGGAGCCGAAGGTCTCGAGGCCGCGAGCGGCCGCGGCGGCGCGGACCCGCTCGGCGGCGGTCAGCAGGCGGGCGCGCTCGGCGTCCATGGCGGGGACCACATCGAGTGCGGCATCCAGGGCGCCGAGGACGGCGGGGGGCGGGGCGGTGGTGTAGATGAAGCCGCCGCAGGTCTGGATCAGAGCGTCGATCAGCACCTGAGGCCCGGCGACATAGGCGCCGAAGCCGCCGAGCGCCTTGCCCAGGGTGCCCATGACGATCACGGGGGAGTCCTTGGGCAGGGCGGCGGCGAGGCCGGCGCCCCGAGGGCCGAGCACGCCGGTGGCATGGGCTTCGTCGACATACAGAATGGTGCCGTGCTTCTCGGCCAGGGCGGCGAGGGCGTGCAGGTCGGCGCGGTCGCCGTCCATGCTGAACACGGACTCGGTGACGATCAGGCGGGAGGGAGCCTGATGGTCGGCGAGGGTCAGCAGGCGCTCAAGGTGATCGAGGTCGTTGTGGCGGAAGCGGATCTGGCGCACGCCGGCCTGGGTCAGGCCCGCGTGCAGGCTGGCATGGTTGAGGCGGTCGGCGAACACCTTCACCGGCCCGGCCATCAGCGCGATCAGGGCCGGCAGGACCGAGACATTGGCCTGGTAGCCCGAGGCGAACAGCAGGGAGGATTCGCAGCCCTTGAAGGCGGCCAGCCTGTGCTCGACCGCTAGGTGCTCCGGCAGGGTTCCGGAGACGAGGCGGGAAGCGGCCGACCCGGCGCCGAGGCGGGCTGCGTAGTCGGCGGCGCGGGCGGTGACCTGCGGATGCAGGGCCAGGCCGAGATAGTCGTTGGACGAAAAGTCGATCAGACGCCGGTCGTCGGCCAGCCGGACCATGCCGCCGGGCTCGCGGGTCATCGCGCGCAGGCGGCGGCGGCGCGATTTGCCCTCGGCGTCGGACAGGGCGGCGGCGAGGCACGCCTGGAAGTCGGCCCAGGCGCTGGTCACTTGAGGCCTCTCGACCAGTCGCCGACCACCTGGACGATGGCGCCGGTCAACTGCGCGAGGTCGGCGCGGTCGATGGTCAGAGGCGGGGTCAGGTAGACGATGTCGCGGAACGGGCGGACCCAGACGCCGAAGGGCGGGAAGCGGCTGCGCAGGACATCGGCGTCGCGGTCCAGCTGCACGACGCCGATGGCGCCCAGCACCCGCACGTCGGCCACCCCGGTCAGGCCGCGGCAGGGCTCCAGTTCGGCGGTGAGTTGAGCGGCGATGGCTGCGGCCTGCTGCAGGCGCGGCTCCTGCTCGAACAGGTCCAGCGAGGCGTTGGCGGCGGCGCAGGCCAGGGCGTTGGCCATGTAGGTGGGGCCGTGCATGAGGACGGCGGCGGGGTGGTCGCTGGTCTCGAACACCTGCGCCACCGCGCGGCTGGCGAGGGTGGCGGCCAGCGGCAGGGTTCCGCCGGAGAGGGCCTTGGACAGACACAGGATGTCGGGCGTCACGCCGGCCTGCTCCATGGCGAACATGGTCCCGGTGCGGCCGAAGCCGGTGAATATCTCGTCGAAGATCAGCAGAACGCCGTGGCGGTCGCACAGGCGGCGGATGGTTTGCAGCACCTCGGGTCCGTGAAACTTCATGCCGCCGGCGCCCTGGACCAGGGGCTCGACGACGACGGCGGCGATCTCGCGGGCGCTGTCGGCCAGCAGGCGGTCCAGCGCGGCGGTGGTCTCGGCGTCGTGCGGCAGGTCGGCCAGCAGGCCAGGGTTGAACACGCCGGAGAACATGGCGTGCATGCCTTCCTCGGGATCGCAAAGCGGCATGGTGGCCAGGGTGTCGCCGTGATAGCCGCCGCGGAAGCTGAGGAAACGGGTCGCGTAGCGACGGCCGACGATCATGGCGTGCTGCAGGGCGATCTTCATGCCGACCTCGACCGAGACCGAACCGGACTCGGTGAAGAACACGCGGCTGAAGTCGCCGGGCACGAGTTTGGTCAGGCGCTCGGCCAGGCGGTAGGCCGGCTCGTGCGCCAGGCCGGCGAACATGATGTGGGGGAAGCGCTCCAGCTGCTCGTGCAGCGCCGCGCGGATGGCCGGATGGTTGTGGCCGTGGCAGGCGGACCACCAGTTGGCGATGCCGTCGATCAGCTCCCGCCCGTCGCTCAGGGTCAGGCGCACGCCCGAGGCGGACGCGACCGGCAGGGCGTCGGCGTCGAGACGCGCATAGGGCGGCCAGATCGCCGGCCGGCCGTCCGTCAGCCACGACGGCGTGTGGGAACTGCTCATGGCTCGGGTATAGGGGGGAACGGGCGCGGGACAAATCCCGCTTCGCGGGGAGCAGGCCATGACAGGGTTTTTCGTGACCGGCGCCGGCACCGACATCGGCAAGACCTGGGTCAGCGCGTCATTGCTGAGATTCTGGCGCTATGCGGGTCTGCACCCGGCGGCGATCAAGCCGGTGGCCAGCGGTTACGATCCGCGCGCGCTGCAGGACACCGACGCCGCCGCTCTGCTGACCGCGCTCGGGCGGACGGTGGATGCGGCGGCGGCAGAAGCGATGACCCCCTTTCGCCTGCGCGCGCCGCTGTCGCCGGATCAGGCGGCGGCGCGCGAGGGTGTGCGGCTGTCGGTCGAAGCCATCGCCGCCGCCTGTGCGCCGCTGATCACGGCGGCGCGGGGGCCCGTGCTGATCGAGGGGGCGGGGGGCGTGATGACGCCTTTGAACGAGGCCGAGACCATGCTCGATCTGGCGGTGGCCTTAGGGAAGCCCTGCCTGTTCGTCTGCGGAAGTTATCTGGGCGCCATCAGCCACGCCCTTTCGGGTCTGGCAGTGCTGAAAGCGGCAGGGGCGACGACGCCGTTGCTGCTGGTCAATGAGACGCCGGGCAGCAGTGTCGATCTGACCGAGACCGTAGCGACCCTGGCGGCCCATGCCGGCGATACCGCCGTGCGGGCCATCGCGCGGGGCGACGACGGAGTGTGGGCCGAAGCCAGCCGGGTGCTTGGCGTCAGCTAGTGCTTGGGATGGGCCGCGGCGTTGATCATCTCGATCAGGGCCATCAGGTTCAGGGGCTTGTGCAGCATCACCCCCTCCGCCGGATCGAAACGGCGCGGCTCGATCGGATTGCCGGTGATGAAAATCACCTTGATGTCGGCGTTGAGGCTGCGGGCGCGGCGGGCCACGTCAAAGCCGTCCGTGCCGCCGCCGAGGTTGATGTCGGTGAGGAGCACCTTGAAGCGATCCGCTTCCTGGCCCAGCACCTGATAGGCGGACAGGTCGTCGCCGACCGACCACACGTCCAGCCCCTGATCCTGCAGGAGCTCGTCCAGCACCACCCGGACATTGGGGTCATCTTCGACCACTAGAACGCCTGGAGCCATGCGGCGACCTCGCTGAGCAGAAGGCCAGCCTAGGGCGCCTCGCGGGGTTCAACAACCTGCGCGGGTAGCAAAGCTGGGGAGCATTGCTTGTGAGGCGGGGAGGGGTTGTCTAAGGAGTCCATGCAGGACCGCTGGGCGCGTGGCGAAACTGGTAGACGCAAGGGACTTAAAATCCCTCGACTTCGGTCATGTCGGTTCGACCCCGACCGCGCCCACCAAACCGCTTGGCGCTGCTTGAACGCGGCTTAGCCTTAGCGAAGCAGGCCTGATCCCTCGCCCTTGGTGAATTCCACGTCGATCAGCACTTCGACGTCGTCGCCGATCACGGCTGAGACCGGACCCACGCCGAATTCCGAGCGGTGGAACGTTCCCCGGCCATGGAAGCCCAGGGATGAGCCGCGCTGGGCCGGGCCGGCGCCGACCAGATCAACCTCCAGGATCAGGGGCTGAGTCACGCCGTGCAGGGTGAAATCGCCGGTGATCTGGCCGGTGGTGGGGCCGGTGCGCTTGACCGAGGTCGAACGGAACATGGCGTCCGGGAACTTGGCGGCGTTGAGGAATTCCGGTCCGGTCAACTGCTCGCTGAACCCGGTCACGTTGGTCTGCAGGAATTTGGTGGCGATCTTCACGCTGACCTTGGAGGCCTCGATATTGACCGGGTCCCAGCTGAGCACGCCGGACACATCGCTCATACGGGCCACGGTGTAGGAGAAGCCGCCGCCGTGCAGCACGCGCAGGACCACGCTGACTTGCCGCGAATCCAGGACATAGAGTCCCGCCGAGGCGCTGGCCGGATCCTTGGTCGCCCGGATGGCTTTGGGCGCGACGCCCTGTGTCGGGTTCAGGGCGGTCTGGGCCCAGGCCGGCGCGGCCATGAGGGAGGCGGCGGCCACGGTCAGGCAAGCTAGTCGACGCATCAAAATCCAATCCTTAGGGCCCCGCGGCGCGGACACTAGCGGGATTGGCGGCCGGGGCAAGAAGAAGGGCCGCCGCGAAGGATCGCGACGGCCCGATATTTCAGTCACTTACTCGGGGAGAAAGCTCTTAGAAGGCGGCCTTCAAGGTGAGCACGAAACGGTCGCCGGCGAACGTCTTGGTGTATAAGCTGGTCGCCTTGCTGTCGGTGCCCCAGAAGCGGACGTCGACGCCGAAGTGGTCGGTGACCGGGTAGGTCACGCCGAAGTTGTATTGGGTGTAGCCGTTGATGCCGGCCTTCTTCTTGTCCAGGGCTTGGTAGCCGACGGCGCCCGACAGGGTGGCCTTGTTGGACAGGGTGAAGGCGTCATTGATTTCGTAGTACTGGGCCGCGCCGGTCTTGCCGAAGAATTCCGGCGAATAGTAGAAGGCGCCGCCCAGGGTGTTGGGGCCGGTGGCGTAGGTGCCGGCCAGTTTGCCTTCGTAGTACTCGTAGTGAGCGGCCGTCGGCGACGAGGTGTAGCCGTAGCGGATCACGCCGATGTCGAGGTTGACCGGGCCGAGGGCCGGGCGGAAGCCGCCGTAGAGGTCATATTCGAACTGGGTGGAGTTGCTCGGGTCGCCGGCGGTGGCGCCGAAATCGACCTGCGAAGCCCAGACGCCGGCGTAGACCATGCCGGCCACGAAGTCGGCGCCGCCGGAGGCCGCGCCCTTACCGCTGGTCTGGCTCAGGCCACGGAAGATGTAGTCCGTGGAATAGGCGCCGTTGAACGAGAAGGTGTAGGCGGGAGCGGGCGGAGCGGCAGCGGCCGGAGCCTGCGCCATCGCCGTAGAACCGAAAGCGAGCGCGGCAGCCGCGGCGCCCAGCATGATCTTCCAAGACTTCATCTTTATATCCCCTTGTTAATGCGCCGCTGTGGGAGGGCGCGGACTCAGGCCGTCGAGCAACCCGAGTTGGCGGAACCTTTGCGGTGAGCGGGGAATCCAGCCAACCAAACGCCGCTGCAGTGCGGGAGGCGGCTGCGATTTGCCTCCGAATTGAGCGCCGCTTGCACCATTTGCTCAAAAACGAGGCGCCATTTGTGACGACCTTGCCGCCCGCGCCTGCGAACGCTAACGAGTCGGGCATGACCGATTTGCATCTGACCCAGCTGGGACATCTGTCGGCGGGCTTCGATAATCCCGAAACCGCCGTGCTCGAGCGCGTGCCCAACCCGCAAGTGGGGCAGCTCTACCTCGCCCGCTTCACCGCCCCGGAGTTCACCTCGCTGTGTCCGGTGACCGGCCAGCCTGACTTCGCCCATCTGGTGATCGACTATGCGCCGGGCGACTGGCTGGTCGAATCCAAGTCGCTGAAGCTCTATCTGGCCTCGTTCCGTAACCACGGTGCCTTCCACGAGGACTGCACGGTGGCGATCGGGCGCAAGCTGGCCGAGGTGGCGCAACCGCGCTGGCTGCGCATCGGCGGCTACTGGTATCCGCGCGGCGGCATCCCGATCGACGTGTTC
>CANJMO010000034.1 GCA_947475845.1 Caulobacteraceae bacterium
CTGCCGGAAACCTCGCCGATCAGCCCGCCGTTGACCGCGCTCTTCTCGTCCAGCGCGACCACGCCGGTCAGGGTGCCGGCGCCGTAGGGCCCGGCCCCGGCGCCGCGCACGATGGAGACGCCTTCCAGCGCCTCGGGCGTCAAGCTGGTCCAGATCACCCAGTTGCCGAACGGGTCGTTCTGCGGGACGCCGTCGAGGGTGACCAGGGCCCGGCCCGCGCCGGACGGCGCGATCGCGCGCAGGGACACGCCCTGCACGGTCGGATTGGCTCCGGCACTGGAGCCGCGGCGAAACAGGGACACGCCGGGCGAAGTCTTGATGACGTCATCGATGCGCAGCTGACTGCCCAGGGCGGCGGGGTCGATGCGGATCACGGAAAAGGCGGCGTCGGCGGGCGAGGTCGGCAGGCGCGCCGCGCTGACCACGACCGATTCGACCTGCACAGGCTGATCGGCAACCATCATGTTTCGCCCCTATGCCGTCGTTGATGCGGCAACATCGCCTTGCTGCCTGCAAATCGGCGGCTTCGCAATGGCCGGACGGCTCAATATTGCGGCGCCATATGACGTTGATGCTTCAATTGCGGCAGTGCAGCATAAACTCGGGGGTTGCGGCGGATGCGGCTTCATCCACCCGCAAATCGGCGCATCCTCATCTCATAGGCGCTCGTTCGTAGAAGCGCTTCCAGGGAGGAGTTTTCAACTCAAACTGGGAACTCCTAAAATGATCCGCACTCTTATCGCTCTGACTGCTTTCGCCGCCCTCGCCGGCGCCACCGAAATGAAGGTGAGCCTGGTCGGCAAGGACGAGACCACCATCAGCAAGGATCTGGACAAGGCCGCCAAATAGGCCTCGGAACCTTAGCGGGCGGCGGGCCAGTCCCGCCGTCCGCGCCGCTTCAGCCGGCCGTGAGATGGTGCAGGACGATGCCGGCGGTGACCGCCACATTCAAGGAATCGAAGCCGTCCGCCATCGGAATGCCGACCGCGCGGGCGCGCGCCAGCATGTCCGCCGGCAGGCCCGGTCCCTCGGCGCCGAGGATGACGGCAGCGCGGGGCGGCCTGACGACCTCGCGCAGGGTCTCGGATGCGGTCGGACTCAGCGCCATGGGCTCGAAGCCGTGGCGGCGCAGCAGGTCGATGGGATCGCCCTCGTCGAACCAGGCGAACGGAGTGGTCAGGGCCGCGCCGACCGAAACCCGGATCGCCTTTCTGTACAGCGGATCGCAGCAGTCGCGGCCGAGCAGAACGGCCGAGGCGCCGAACGCGGCGGCGTTGCGGAACAGCCCGCCCATGTTGTCGTGGTTGCCGATGCCGAACAGGGCCAGCACCACCGCCCGCTCGGGCAGGCTGGCCAGCAGTTCGTCGGCGGCCGGCTCGTAGGCGCGGCGGCCCACCGCCAGTATGCCGCGATGGATGTGGAAGCCGACGATGGCGTCGAGCACGGCCTGGGCCGCGACATAGACCGGCGTGGCGCCTGGCAGCTGGTCCAGGATCGCCGTCAGGGCGGCGACGCGTTTCTCGTCGATCAGCAGGCCGGCCAGTTCGTGGCGGCCGGCGGCGACGGCCTTGGCCAGCACCACCTCGCCCTCGACCATGAAGCCGCCCTGGCGGCCCACCAGATCGCGCTCGCGCACCTGTCTGAAGGGCTCGATGCGCGGATCGCCAGGGTCGTGGATGGGGATCAGCAAGGGGGCGAAGGTCCGGTCGGCTGTGCGCCTACGACTGACGCATTTGCCGGCCGATAGGAAGGCGGTTCAGACGGCCAGGGCCATGTCCTGGCCGTGCACGGCGAAGGTTCCGGCCAGGACCCCATCGCGCAGGAAGATATGAATCTGTGCGTTCTGGCCGGTCTTAGCCACGGTCCGGGCCAACCGGCGGGCGGCGGCTTCGGCCTTGGCCCCGCTGAGGAACATCATTTCGCTGTCGAACGCGTCGGACTGCACCGACCACCCATCCCCGACAGGTCTCACCGAGATTATGCGGTCCATGATGGGAACTCCCTAAGCACGCAGGCACAACTAGCCCGCCAACATGTAGGGGCGATGACGCCCCCGTAACACCGCGCCCCGTTTCACGATTTTTTTTTATCCTTGTGCACAAAACCCGACATATCCGCCGCAATGGGGCCACTGTTGGCGACGATGCGGCGAGCGGTCGCGCGCAACGGCTATGAACATCGCCCGCGTTTGACCTATTCCGTCGGCAACGCAACAGGCTGGGGAGGCAGGCCGGATATGGACGGCGGGGGCGGACCGGAACGGCCGAACGACCTGCTGGACGCCTATATGGCCAAGCGGGACGACCTTGTCCGTTTCCTGACGGCCCGCCTGCGCTCGGCCACGGCCGCCGAAGACCTGGTGCAGGATCTGTATCTGCGGGTCGCCGGCCTGGAGCTGACCGAGACGGTCGACAACCCCTCCGCCTATCTTTACCGCCTCGCCTCCAACCTGATGCTGGACCGTCTGCGCAGTGACCGCCGCTCGGGCGCCCGTGACGCCTCCTGGCTGCAGACCCGGACCGTGGAGCTGGGCGGCGAAAGCATCGCCGACGAACCGTCTCCCGAACAGGCGACCTATTCGCGCCAGCGGCTGGCCATTGCCGCCCGGGCGATCAACGACCTGCCGCCGAAGACCCGCCGGGCCTTCGAGCTGCACAAGCTTCAGGGCATGACCCAGGAAGAAACCGCGCAGGCGCTCGGGGTGTCGCGCAAGACGGTCGAGAAGCAGATCTCCACGGCTCTGCAGCGGCTGATGTCCAAGCTCGGGGGGGCAGCGACATGAGTTTGGACGAAAATTGGGGGATCGGCCGGGCCGGCGGCGTCATGGGTTCGAAGGGGGCCGGCTTGCGCCGGACCGGGAGCTGATGACCAAGACCGAACTCATGAGCGGAAGTGCGCGGATGTCGGCGGCCGATTGGGTCGCGCGGCTGAGCGGCGAACCCGCGGAAGGCGACTGGCTCTCCTTCGAGATCTGGCTGCAAAGCGCGCCCGGTCACCGCGCCGCCTATGATAAGGCCATGGCCTTGTGGCTCGACCTGGACCGCCAGGCGGCGCCGCTGGCGGCGGCTATTTCCGATTTGTCCCTGGACGGTCCTTCGCGCCGGCTCCGGCCGCGTGGTCCGACCCTTTATTGGGGCGGCGCCATGGGCCTGGTGGCCGCGGTCGCGGTGACCTTCGCCGCCCTGCATCCCTATCGCGCCACCGAGCCCACCGTCTACGCCACCGACCACGGCCAGCGCCGCGCCATCACCCTGGCCGACGGCACCAAGGTCGTGCTCAACGGCGCCTCCAAGATTTCCGTGCGGCTTGAACGCAACAAACGCGAGATCACCCTGGCCCAGGGCGAAGCGGCGTTCGAAGTCGTGCATGACGCCAACCGGCCGTTCCAGGTCCATGTCGGCGATCAGACCCTGCGCGATCTGGGCACCGAATTCGACGTGCTGCGCGCCAACGGCGAGATCACCGTCACCGTTCGCGAGGGCTTGGTGGAAGTGCGCCGGGCCAAGGGCGGGCAACGCAGCCTGGCCCTGACCGCCGGCAGCCGGCTGATGCACAAGGAAGGCGCCGACAGCTCCACCGTGATGCCGGTCAGCGCCGACGACGCCTTCGCCTGGCGCTCGGGCCGCCTGATCTACCGCGACCGGCCGCTGTCGGAGATTGCCGCCGATCTGAACCGCTACGGCGAGAACCAGATCCGCGTTGACGGTCCCGCCGCGTCCTTGCGCTTCTCCGGCGTACTGATCATCGACGACCAGGCGGTGATGGTGCGACGACTTGCTGCCCTTCTCCCCGTCTCGCAAACGCGGCAAGATGGCGTGATCACCCTGCATGGGGTAGACAGCACGCGTTAGCGGAGACGGGACCAGTTGCGGGCGCGCGTTCAGAGGTTAGCGCGTTCGGCCTTGCCGGCCGCGGCGCTGCTGGTGTTCCTCGTTCCGTGTCGGGCGATGGCGGCCGGCGCGCCCGTGCATCAGTTCCGCATTCCGCCGAAAAAAGCCGCCGAAGCGCTGATCGATTTCGCCGTGCAGTCCAACCTGTCGATCGGCGGGGGCGCGGCCTGCATCGGTCCCAGCCCAGGGCTGATCGGCCCCTACACCATCGATGACGGCCTCAAGCAGCTGCTGTCCGCGGCCGGCTGCCGGTACCGGCGCGTGGTGTCGGACACCTATCGCATCCTGCCCCCGCCCCGGACGCCCCCGTCACAAGTGCCGCCAGGACAACGGCGCCGTCCCGTTCGCCCGAACAACTTCCCGGGCCGGTGCTGCAAGAGGTGGTGATCAACGCCACCAAGCGCGCCGCCGTGGTCGATCAGCTGCCCTACGCGGTCAGCGCCCTGAACCAGCAGGCCCTAAGGTCGGCCGGCGCCACAGATATCGACGACGTAGCCGCCCAGCTGGCCAGCCTGTCGACCACCAACCTGGGGCCGGGACGCAACAAGATCCTGCTGCGTGGGCTGTCGGACGGAGCCTTCACCGGGCGCACCCAGTCCACCGTCGGCCTCTATCTGGACGACGTGCCGATCACTTACAACGCGCCCGATCCGGACCTGCACCTGGGCGATCTGGACGCGATCGAGGTGCTGCGCGGACCGCAAGGCACGCTCTACGGCGGCGGCACCATGAGCGGCATCTACCGCATCGTCACCCGCAGACCTGAACTGGACGAGATGTCAGGCTCGATCCGGATCGGCGGCGCCCTGACCCTGGACGGCGGAGCCAGCGACCAGGAAGAGGGCGTCATCAACCTGCCGCTGATCCGCGACCGTCTGGCGATCCGCGCCATGGCCTATCAGGACTCCGACGGCGGCTACATCAGCGACCTGAACCTGCATCAGTCCAACATCGACCGCAGCGTGCGCACCGGCGGCCGTGCGGCGATACTGGCCGACCTGGATTCCGGCTGGACCTCGACCACCGGCCTGGCGTTCCAGGCGATCCGGTCCAACGACACCCAGTACATCAGCCCCAGCCTCGGCCGGCTGCGCCGCGCCAACATGGTGCGCGAGGCGTCGAGCAACGACTTCTGGCAGGCGGTGGAAACCATCGAGAAGGCCGCTGCCTGGGGCAAGGTGCGCTCGACGACCTCGTTCGTGCGCCACCAGTTCGCGACCCGGTCGGACGCCACCAACGCCCTGCCCCTGTTCGGAACCTCCATCTACAACGTCGGCTCCTACGACGAGCCGAGCAATATCGACATGGTGGTCGAGGACCTTGTGTGGACCTCGCCCAGCGTAGGGCGGCTGCAATGGCTGGGGGGGTTGTTCGGCTCGGTCACCCGCCAGTGCACCGACGCGATCATCCGCGCCAACGACCCAGGCAGCAACCTGCCCGGCTTGACCTTCTATCAGGAGCACCGCACCGATAACCTCAGTGAAGCGGCGGCTTACGGCGAAGCCACCCTCAGCCTGACCGCCAACCTTCAGGCCACGGTCGGGGCGCGGGCCTTCTTCAATACCGTCCACACCGTGTCCGACGTCAGCAATCCCCAGACCCAGGACCAGCGCCTGTTCCAGGGGACCAACCCGGCCAGCGGCGTCTCGCCCAAGCTGGCCATGAGCTACCGCCTGCCCGGGGATCAGCTAGTCTATCTGTCGGTGGAGGAGGGACACAGGACCGGCGGCTTCAACACCGGCGGGGTGCTCGGTTCGACGTTCCAGACCAATCCCAGCCTGCCGGGCGTGCACCGCCAGTTCGGAGCGGACGAGCTGTGGAACTACGAGTTGGGCGCCAAGCTGAACCTGCTCGGCGGCCGTCTGCGCCTGCGCAGCGCCCTGTTCTACAACAGCTGGAGCAACATCCAGACCGACCAGTTCCTGCAGTCGGGCCTGTCCTACACCACCAACGCCGGCGACGGCCGCAACATCGGCTTCGAGACCGAGGCGGAGATGCGGCTGACCCGGTACTGGTCGATCAAAGCCAACGCCATGGTCGACCAGCCCCTGTTGACCCACGCCGCGCCCGGCTTCGTGTCCAACGTCAACCTGCCCGGCGTGCCCGACCTGCTGATCGGGATGCGCACCGAATACGAACGGCCGTTGTGGGGTGGCCTGAAGGGGTTGCTGAGCGCCGATGCGCGTTATGTGGGCCGCTCGCAACTGACCTTCAATCCGGCGATCACGGCGCCCATGGGCGGCTATGTCCTGGCGCGGCTGTCGGCCCAGGTGGTGTCGGACCGCTGGCATCTGGCGGTGTTCCTGTCCAATCCGACCAACGAGACGGGCAACACGTTCTCGTACGGAAATCCGTTCAACTTCCAGCAGGTGCGCGAAGTCACCCCGCAACGGCCCCGCAGCCTGCGGGTGATCCTGTCGATGGATTTCTGAGCCGTCGCCCCCGGATATTTGTCCGTGACGGCATCCGGCGCCTCGGCCTTCCTCATACAGACTCGCGTGGAAGAAGATTCATCGCCATTAGCCTTGATCCGACAAGTGAGCGACTGCGGAACATTTCAAAGTTTTCGAAAAACAGGCGGAATCGCTCCACCATTGCCAGCAATGAATTTAAGCCAAGATGCAGATATATACTTGGCTCGAGGTCGTTGAAGTATTAGATGATCGGGAAACCTTCGGAGGAACGACGTGGACGACAACACCGAGCTTTTGGCCCTGACGGCGGATATCGCTGCAGCCTACGTTTCGAATAACACCGTGCAAGCCGCGGACGTCCCCTCGGTCATCCAAACCATTTACCGTGCTCTGGCCGGTGTGGGCTCGGCCGCTGCTGCGCCTGCGCCTGAGCCGCAAAAGCCCGCCGTGCCGATCAAGAAGTCGATTACCCCCGATTTCCTGGTCAGCCTCGAAGACGGCAAGAAATACAAGTCGTTGAAGCGTCACCTTCGCACCCAATACAACATGAGCCCGGAAGACTACCGGGCCAAGTGGGGCCTGGCGAAGGACTATCCTATGGTCGCCCCGAACTACGCCGCCTCGCGTTCCGCCCTGGCCAAGAGCATGGGCCTGGGCCGCGGCGGCGCCGCCAAGACCGCCAAGCCGGTCGCCAAGGCAAAGGCTCCCGCGCGCAAGCCGGTCAAATAGACCGCGCTTCCTCGCGAAGACGATCAGGGCCGGCCGGGTGCAAACCCAGCCGGCCCTTTGTTTTTGGGGGCTAGAACAGGCCGGCCTGATAGTCGGCGAAGGCCTGGCGCAGTTCGTCCGTGGTGTTCATGACGAACGGACCGTATTTGGCCACCGGCTCCCGCAGGGGCTTGCCCGCCACCAGGATCAGGCGCGCGCCGTCCTTGGAGGCCAGGCGCACGGACGTTCCATCCGACAGCACCGCGATGCGCCCGCGCTCCAGCGCCTGCCCCGGCTCGCCGGCCTCGGCCGCGCCCTCATAGACGTAGACGAAGGCATTGTGACCAGAGGTCAGGGGCACATCCAGCGAAGCGCCGGGCTCGAGACGAATATCCACGTACAAGGGTTCGGTGGCCCCCGCCTCGACCGGGCCTCGCACGCCGCCGAGCTCACCGGCGATGACCTTGACGCTGACGCCCGGCGCAGGCTGCGCGACGGGAATCGCCTCGGGCGCGATGTCCTGGTAGCGCGGCGCAGTCATCTTGTCCTTGGCCGGCAGGTTCAGCCACAGCTGGAAGCCCTGCATCAGGCCCTCCTCCTGCTCTGGCATCTCGGAATGGACGATGCCGCGCCCGGCGGTCATCCACTGCACCGACCCGGCGGTCAAAAGGCCCTCGTTGCCCTTGTTGTCGCGGTGGCGCATGCGCCCGGCGAGCATGTAGGTGACGGTCTCGAAGCCGCGATGGGGATGGTCGGGGAAGCCGGCGATATAGGCGGTCGGATCGTCCGAGCCGAACTCGTCCAGCATCAGGAACGGATCGAGGTCGGCCAGGGCCGGCTGGCCGATGACGCGGGTCAGCTTGACCCCGGCGCCGTCGCTGGCGGCCATGCCGCGTCCGGACCAGGCCACGCGGCGCGGGCCCTCCGCGCTGGCGGCGGGCGCGGCCGGGCGGGCGACTCTCAGAGGGGGCGGCTGCAGCGCGTCGGTCATCTCACATCTCCCGGCCGGTCCTGCGCGGACCGGCCAAGAGATGGGTATCGCAAGGCGAAACTATAAGGCTAGCCCTTGGCGCTGTATTCCAGGCGCGGCGTGGCGGCTTCCGCCTCGGCGGCGTCGGCCGCGCGGGCGGCTTCCATGCCCCGGCGGATCAGCTCGGCGGTTTCTTCCGGCTCGGCCCAACCGATGATGCGAGTGCTCTTGCCCTTTTCCAGGTCTTTGTAGTGCTGGAAGAAGTGCGCGATCTGCTCGGTCATGATCGAGGGCAACTGGCGCCACGACGAGATGTCGGAGTGGAACGGGTGCAGCTTGTCGACCGGCACCGCCAGGATTTTCTCGTCCTTGCCGGCCTCGTCTTCCATCAAAAGGGCGCCAATCGGACGGCAGCGGATCACCGCGCCGGGCACCACGGGAGTCGGACCGACCACCAGCACGTCACAGGGATCGCCGTCCTCGGACAGGGTGTGCGGGATGAAGCCGTAGTTGCCCGGATAGAACATCGCGGTGTGCAGGAAGCGGTCGACGAACAGGGCGCCGGAGGCCTTGTCCATCTCGTATTTGACCGGCTCGCCGCCTTGCGGGATCTCGATCACGGCGTAGATGTCGTAGGGCGGGTTGGGGCCAACGGGGATGCGGGTAATGTCCATCAATCTTACCAATCAGGAGGGGCCGCGCGCACAGCATGGCCCGTGAGGAGGGGCTCCCTATCACCTGATTTATTGCAGCGCAAAAGTGCTTTCGCGCCGCGGTCCCGGCGCGGTCGAGCGCGCCTGACCGGGCTATTTAGCAGAAAGCGCGCGGCGGTACATGGCTACGGCATAGCCCCACAGCGGCCAGGTCAGCCCGAATACCCCCAGGAAGGTCAGCACCTGAGGCGGAATCGGCAGGGGGGCATGCAGGTAGATCACCGCCGCGTGGGTCGCGGCGCACAGCAGCGAGACGATCAGGGCGGCGATGCTGAGGCGGAAGGCGGCGGTGGCGGGCACGGCGGATATCCTTGGATGATCGCCGCCCATCTGTGACACGGCGCGCCTGCCCTGCAAAGGCGGGGCGTCGGTTTGCCGCCCTTGAGCAGACGGACATTTTCAGTGCGCTAACGCTTCGCTGCTTGAGCGCGAGCGGGGTTTTCCAGCGACGCTTGATTGCCTATTGTCCGGCCGATGAGCACTCCGTCGCCCCACACCGCCGCCTCCCCCGCCCTGCTGGCCGACGCCATGAAGCGGGCCGTCAAGCTCACCGACGCCGCCCTGGATCAGGTCCTGCCGCAGCCGGACGGCCTGCACGGCCGGGTCGCCGAGGCGATCCGCTACGCCATCTTCGCCGGGGGCAAGCGCCTGCGCCCGTTCCTGGTTCTGGCGGGAGCCGAGCTGTTCGGCGCCGACATGGCCGGCGCGGCCCGCGCCGCCGCCGCGATCGAGGCCCTGCACACCTATTCCCTGGTGCACGACGACCTGCCGGCGATGGACGACGATGACCTGCGCCGCGGCCGCCCGACCACCCACAAGCAGTTCGACGAAGCCACCGCGATCCTGGCCGGCGACGCCCTGCTGACCGTGGCCTTCGAGATCCTCGCCGACCCGGCCACCCACCCTTCGGCCGAGGTGCGCTGCAGGCTGGTCACCGGCCTGGCCCGCGCCGGCGGCTCGCAGGGCATGATCGGCGGCCAGGTGATCGACATGCTCAGCGCCCAGCGCTCCTACGGCGAGGACGACATCGTCCTGCTGCAGCGGATGAAGACCGGCGCCCTGTTCGAATTCTCCGCCGAAGCCGGGCCGATCCTGGCCCAGGCCGGGGCCGACGACGTGGCGCGCCTGCACAGCTTCGCGCTGGATTTCGGCCTGCTGTTCCAGATCACCGACGACCTGCTCGATGTGCTGGGCGACGCCGCCACCGTCGGCAAGGCGGTGGGCAAGGACCAGGAGCAGGGCAAGCAGACCCTGATCGGCAGCCTCGGTCTGGACGGCGCAAAGCGCGAAGCCCGCCGGCTAGCCGAGCGCGCCGCCGGGGTGCTGTCGCCCTATGGCGAGAAGGCGGACGCTCTGCGCGCCCTGCCCTTCGAACTGCTCGACCGCACGAGCTAAAGCTTCAAAAGCTTGGCCGCGTTGCCGCGCACGATGGCGCGGCGCTGGGCGTCGGTCAGGAACTTTGAGTTGAACACCAGGTCCAGGGGATATTCCTCCCACGGGATCGGATGGTCGGTGCCCAGCATCAGCTGGCTGACCCCGACCTCGGCGATCAGGTGGCGCAGGGCCTCGGGCGTGAACACCAGCACATCGTAATAGAGCCGCTTTAGGTACTCCGTCGGCCGTATCTTCAGCTGGATCGCCGCGTCGCAATTGTTGGGCGAGACGTAGCAGGGGTGATCCATGCGCGCGGCGTAGGACGGGAGGAAGCCGCCGCCATGGGCGGCGATGATCTTGAGCTGCGGGAAGCGGTCGAGCGTGCCCTGGAAGATCAGGTGCTCGAGGGCGATGGTGGTATCCAGCGGATTGCCGACGGTGTTGGCCATCCAACCGTTGCGTCAGTCGCCTGTCCAGTTCCGGCGGGCTCTGCGGATGGATGAACAGCACCGCGCCCAGGTCCTGCGCCTTGGCCCACACCGGGTGCAGCTTGGGGTCGGCGAACTCCATACCCTCGACATGGCCGCCGATGGCCGCGCCCTTCAGACCCTTGTTGCGGATGGCGTCCTCGAGCTCGATCACGGCCAGGTCGGGATGCTGCAAGGACAGGCCGCAGAAGTCGGCGAAGCGGTCGGGATAGGCGTGGGTCAGTTCGGCCAGGCGTTCGTTGTGGATCGCCACCACCTTTTGCGACAGGTCGCGGTCGGCGGGGTACCAGAACGGGTTGGTCGACAGCACCTCCAGGTCGATGCCCATCCTGTCCATGGCCTTGAACCGGCCCTCCACGGCGGCCTTGTCGGCGGCGGGGATGAAATGCTCCTTGGCCCCCTTCACGTTGGGGGTATGGCCTTCGGGCGTGCCGAACATGGCGGTCAGGGCGTCGGTGAAATAGCAGTGGGCGTGCACGTCGATGGTGCGCACGCGCTTGCCGCCGATCATGGCCGGCAGACTGTGATGCGGAATGTCGGGAGCGCCCTGCCACTGGGCGCGGGCCTCGTGCTTGAAGCCGCAGGCGCAGAACACCACCCCGGCGGCGGCGGCCAACACGCCGCGGCGATGAGGGGCGTCTTCTTTTGTCATTGCCCGCATAGGAGGGCGGATGCTCGGGTCCGTCAAATTTGCTGGCCGCGGCGACAGAATTTGCCCCGTTCCCGCGCGGGGCTCCGCAGCCTAATGGGCATCATGAGCGACGCCGCCGCGCCCGATGATGGTCACAAAGCCGTGGATGCCGAACCTGTGAAGCCCGGCGTGCTGGGCCAGGCGGCGTTGGCGCTGGCGCTGGCGGACGGATTCGCTCGTGTTCTGGTGGAAAAAGGTTTTCTTTCCCAGGCGGAGTATATACGCGGGTTCGATATGGCCCTTGAGGCCTGGACGGCTGCCGAAGGCCACCCCCAGCAAAGCGACGTGTTGTCGGCCCTGCGTAAAATTAGGCCGCAAGAATAAGGCTTTAGGCGCCTTTTTTCCGCCCGGTTGGGCGGCAATGCCTTGCCCGGGACAATTTCGAAAGTAGGCTTTCATGGGCTGGATAGTCGCCGCCATCGGCGCGGATTCCGATGATCTTCCGCGCGGCGCCGCGCAGGAATTCCAACGCATCGCCGCCACCTATCCGGCCGCGCCGTGGAAAATCGAAAGCGGGCACCTGCGCAGTGGGCGCGAGCGCCTGGAGCAGCTGACCGGCCGCTCCTGGGCGGAAGTCGATCTGGCGGCCGAACAGGTCAAGGCCGACTACGACGCCCTGATGACCAACAGCGCCCTGGTGGATCGCGGCGGGCTGACCGGCGCGCTGGTGGCGTTCCTCGAAGTCTGCGCCAAGCACGGCCTCGGCCTGGAAGGCGGCGAAGGCGCGCGCGCCATGCGGCCCATACCCAAGATTCAGCGCCCGTTCTAAGACCGCCGGTCTCCCCGCGACCATGCGCGCCCTTGGCAAGGGGGCCGACGCGGGACACAAGCTCTCCCTCAGGCGCAACGTCGCCCTGAATGGAGACGCCGGCCTTGAGCCAGGACGACATTCCGGTGATCAAAGCTGGGCCGGCAATCAAACCCGGCCAAGCCTGCGCGCCCGCCCCGCGCAACGGCCGCCGGTTGTGGATTCCGGCGATCCTGGCCGCGGTGATCGTGCTGGGCCTGTGGGGTCCCAACCTGCTGCGCCCGCCGCCGCCCGCCTGGACCACCTATGTCTCCACCAAGGGTCAGATCAAGCGGGTGGTCCTGGCCGACAAGTCGGTGCTGCGGTTGAACGGGGCTTCCTCGGCGCGGGTGGTGTTCGGCGATGACGACCGCCGCGCTTCGCTGGGCGAGGCCGAAGCCGCCTTCCTGATCACCGCGTCCAAACGCCCGTTCCTGATCACCGCCGGTGACCGCGAAGTGCGCATGGAAGGCGGCGAGCTGAATATCCTGCGCCAGACCGGCCCGGCCGGGGCCGTCACCACCCTGACCGTCCGCCACGGTCAGGCCGCCGTCTATCCCCTCGGGCAGCCACAACAGGGCGTGCAGATCGGCCCGCGTCGGCAACTGGTGTGGACCGACGGCCAGTCGATAACGGCGCCCAAAACCGTCAACGCCAACAACGCCTTCGCCTGGGAGAGCCATCAACTGGCCTATGACAAGGCCCCGCTGGGCGAGGTGATCGCCGACTTGAACCGTTATGTCGCCCGTCCAATCCGCTTGGGCGATCCAAGCTGGCGTCGACGGTGTTCAGCGGGACGCTGACCCTGGAGGGCGAGGCGGGCCTGCTGCGCAAGCTGGAGATGGTGCTGCCGATCCAGGACCAGACCCTGGCGGCGGAGATCGTCCTGCGCCGCCTGCCGCCCTGTGGCTTCAAAAACTACGACCGCCCGGCCCGCAAGAAGAAACCCAACCCCCTGGTGCAGTCGCTGCTGAAACTGGACAAGCCCGCCGGGAGCGTCCTGCCGCCGGGCCGCGCCGAACTGCTGCCCGTAGCGCCGCCGCCCGCGCCCAGGCCTGCCGCCGCGCCGGCCGCCAAGCCGTGAAGCAGGCCCTGTTCCTCGCCGGATTGCTGTCCCTCCTTGCCGTCTCGACCCATGCCGAGGACGGCTCCAAGCCAATCTGCGCCGACCGCCCCGGCAAGGGCGCGGCGCCCTGCACCGTCGACCGGGGCCATTGGCAGGTCGAGGTCGACGCCGCGGACTTCACCCACGACCGATCCAGCGGATCGACGGCGGAGACCGGCATCCTGGCCTCGACCAACTTCAAATATGGCGTCAACGACCGGCTCGACCTGGAGCTCAACGTCACGCCTTTCCAGACCCAGCACACCCAAGGCGGCGGTTCGGTCAGCGGCATCGGCGACACCGTGGCGCGGGCCAAGATCGCCCTGCTCCAGGGCGACACCGCCGTCTCGCTGCTGCCCTACGTCAAGCTGCCGACCGCCCAACACGATCTGGGCAACGGCGCGGTGGAGACCGGTTTGGTGGTTCCCATCGCGATCAGCCTGCCCGGCCAGGTCTCCCTGGGGCTGAGCCCGGAAGTCGACGCCATAAAGGACGACAACGGTTCGGGCCGGCACGTCGCCTATTCGCTGGCGGCGGGGCTCAGCCGGCCGCTCAGCCCGACCTTCACCGGCTCGGTGGAACTGTGGGGCGCGCGCAACGACGAGCCGTCCGGCCACGTCAGCCAGTCCTCGTTCGACATCGGTCTGACCTGGATCCCCGCGCAGATGCAGACCCTGCAGCTAGACAGCGGCCTCGATCTCGGCTTGAACCACTCAACGCCGCAGATGCAGTTCTACGTCGGGGTGTCGCGGCGGTTCTGACGCGCTCAAGCAGCGAGCGGATGCGAGCGGTAGCGCAACAAAAAAATCCTTACTCCGCGGTCAGCTTGAACGGCTTGGCGAAGTCCTCGAAGCGGTAGCCCTGGAAGTAAAGCACCGCCGTCAGGTCGGCGTGGTCGATGCGCGCGTCGGCCTGAGCCGCCACAACCGGCTTGGCGCGATAGGCGACGCCGAGCCCGGCCTCCTCGATCATGGCCAGGTCGTTGGCCCCGTCGCCGATGGCGATGGCCGAGGCGGGCGCGGCGCCGACGCCCGCCGCCTCTTCGCGCAGGGCGGCCAGCTTGGCCTCGCGGCCGAGGATCGGGAAGAACACCTCGCCCTGGAGCAACGGCCCGTCCATCACGAACTGGTTGGCGCGGTCGGCCTGGAAGCCGCAGGCCTCGGCCACGCGCTGGGTGAAGAAGCCGAAGCCACCGGACACCAGCACGCAGCGCACGCCCTTGGCGCGCAGGGTCTGCACCAGGGTCCAGGCGCCGGGATTGAGGCGCACGCGCTCGTCGTAGCACTTCTGCAGGGCGTCCTGATGCAGGCCCTTGAGCATGGCCACGCGCTCCTTCAGCGCGCCCTCGAAGCCGATCTCTCCGGCCATGGCCCGCTCGGTGATGGCGGCGACCTGCGCCTTCACACCCGCGAAGTCGGCCAGTTCGTCCAGGCATTCGCAGCCGATGATGGTGGAGTCCATGTCGGCGATGAACAGGCGCTTGCGGCGGCCCTCGGCGGGCTGGACGGCGAAATCGACCGGCAGGCCGGTGAGCGCCTCGGACACCGCCTGGCGCAGGCCGGTGACGATCTCGGCCGGTTGCAGGGTCAGGTAGGCTTCGACCGCCATGTCGAGCGCGCCCGGCCCAAGCAGGTGCGCGCCGGCCACGCTGGCCGACAACGCCGGCAGCGCCAACTCGACTCGCTCCTGGGCGGCGGCGATGGCGGACGTGTTGGGCGAGACGAGGGTGACGGCCAGATGCATGGCGCGGGGTTAGCCGCCTGAACCCTTCCCATCAAGCCCCGCCGCGCGATAGGTGAGGTGTGAACCCTTCCGTCCCCCCATCCGTCCTGCTGATCGCCGGCCCGACCGCCAGCGGCAAGTCGGCCCTGGCCCTGCGCTTGGCCGAGTCCTGGGGCGGCGAGATCGTCAACGCCGACGCCCTGCAGCTCTACGCCGACCTGCGCGTGCTGAGCGCCCGTCCCTCGCCCGAGGAAGAGGCCCGCGTCCCGCACCACCTGTTCGGCTTGGCCGACGCGGCGGACGGCTGGTCGACCGGGCGCTGGCTGCGCGCGGCGGTGGAGGTGCTGGACGAGATCAAAGGGCGCGGGCGACCGGCGATGATGGTCGGCGGCACGGGGCTATATTTCAAGGCCCTGACCGAGGGACTGGCCGACATTCCGGCGGTCCCGGCGGCTGTGCGCGGCGCGGTGTCGGCCCGCTACGACGGCATCGGCGAGATCGCCTTCCGTGACGAGCTGGCCGCCCGCGACCTGGCCGCCGAGGCCCGCATCGCGCAAGGCGACCGTCAGCGGCTGGTGCGCGCCTATGAAGTGCACGAGGCCACGGGCAAGGCGCTCAGCGACTGGCAGGGTGAGACCACGCCCGTTCTGGCGTCCGGGAGTTGGCGGGGCGTGGCGCTCGAGCCGCCGCGCGACCTGCTCTACGCCCGCTGCGACGCGCGCATGGGGCGGATGGTCGAGGACGGCGCGCTTGCGGAAGTCGCGGCCCTGACCGCGCGCGGGCTCGATCCGGCCCTGCCGGCGATGAAGGCGGTGGGCCTGCGCGAACTGGCATCGCATCTGGCGGGCGAGCGGTCGCTGGAAGATGCGATGGACCTGGCCCGGCAGGAAACCCGCCGCTACGCCAAACGCCAACTCACCTGGCTGCGCAACCAGATGGCGGGGTGGCCGAAGATCAGGACCGACGACGAGGCGCAACGCTTCTCATGATCTGCTCATCCCGGCGAACGCCGGGACCCAGATCATAGGGCGGCGCTATTTATGCTTCGAAGGTGTTGTTGAGAGTGGCCAAATCAAAGCGCCAAACATTCCCACCATCGCGAGCGCAGCGCCTATCAAGAGCATGATCCAGACGGAACTTCCCAGGGTAGAAGCCATCATGAGTACTCCGGACATGATCCCCAGCAATGCCGAAAGGCCATGCCGGTGCGTCTTCACATAAGGCGAACCCCATACGATTTTTATCCAGAGGGCTGGCGGGCAAAGAAAGGCTACAACCGCGACCGGAATGCCATCGAAAGCATTGCGTATTTGATCCAGCATGACCTTCGATCAAAATCCGATCTCACCGCCCTACGATCTGGGTCCCGGCCTTCGCCGGCATGAGCGGTCCGAGGGTTCGTCTAGCTACCGGTTCATCGCCAGCCGGCCGCACCCGGGGCGGGGCTGGTCGAAGCCGGTGACCTTGTAGACGCCCTCGGCGTCCTTCAGCGTGTAAAGGGTGTAGAAGCAGGTGGTCTGGGTCGCATCGCCGACCACGGCGCCGTCGGCGGCCGGGGCGCTGACGCGGGCTGTGATCGAGGACTGCTGCCACTGATAGGCGCGGCGGCCATCCGGCAAATCCCATTGCAGGGTCGGCGGGCCGTTGGCGGCGATGGCGTCGTCGATCTTCTTGCCCAGCGCCGAAGCGGTCTGAAAGACGGCGCCGGCCTGGGCGGTCGGGGCCGATGCGGGCTGCGTGGCGCAGGCGCTCAGACCCGCAAACAGCAGCATCGCCAATGACATGCGAATACGCATCAAGCCCTCCAGCGCGGATACTCACCCGCGGCCACCGTGGCTATTTTGACACGATTTGATTCAACTTCCCAACGTTCGCTTTTCCGGCGCCCCGCAAGGGCCGGCTTCGGCCTCCCGCCCTTGACCGTTTCCTAAGCCCGTGGCATCAGAACGAACCTTGTTTTGGAGACTGCACGCGTGCGCGCAAACCTCGTAATCACGGAGCGGCCGGTATCGGAGTGATCGCCTGATCACGCCGCGCTCGGTCGCATGCTGAAGGCCCCTCGCGGGCCTTTTTTCTTGCCCAAAATTCTGTAGCAAAACGCCCACCCCGTCCCCGAAGGACAACGCCATGACAACCCAGACCACCGCCGAAGCCGAAACGAAGACGAAGCCGTTGACCGGCGCCGAAATCCTCGTGCGCGCCCTGGTGGACCAAGGCGTAGACACCATCTTCGGCTATCCGGGCGGCGCGGTCCTGCCGATCTACGACGCCCTGTTCCACGAGCCCAAGCTGCGTCACGTTCTTGTGCGCCACGAGCAGGGCGCGACCCATGCGGCGGAGGGCTATGCGCGCTCGACCGGCAAGCCGGGCGTGGTCCTAGTCACCTCGGGCCCCGGCGCGACCAACGCCATCACCGGCATCGTCGACGCCCTGATGGATTCCATTCCGCTGGTGGTCATCACCGGCCAGGTCGCCACCCACCTGATCGGCTCGGACGCCTTCCAGGAGGCCGACACCGTCGGCATCACCCGTTCGTGCACCAAGCACAACTACCTGGTGAAGAACGTCAACGACCTGGCGCGGGTCGTCCACGAGGCGTTCCACATCGCCACCTCGGGCCGCCCCGGGCCGGTGGTCATCGACATTCCCAAGGACGTGCAGTTCATGCCCGGCCCCTATATCGGACCGGAAGAAGCCAAGCCGCTGCACACCTACAACCCGCGCACCAAGGGCGACCCGACGAAGATCGCCGAAGCCATAGCTCTGCTGGCCACGGCCAAGCGCCCGGTGTTCTACACCGGCGGCGGCATCATCAACGCCGGCCCGGCCGCCTCGCAGGCCCTGCGCGATCTCGCGCACATGGTCGGCGCGCCGGTCACCTCGACCCTGATGGGCCTGGGCGCCTTCCCGGCGGCCGACGATCAGTGGCTAGGGATGCTGGGCATGCACGGCAGCTTCGAGGCCAACCACGTCATGCACGACTGCGACGTGATGGTGTGCCTGGGCGCGCGCTTCGACGACCGCATCACCGGGCGGCTGGACGCCTTCTCGCCCGGCTCCAAGAAGATCCACGTCGATATCGACCCGTCGTCGATCAACAAGAACGTGCGCGTCGACATCGGCATCGTCGGCGACGCCGGCTCGATCATCACCGACATGATCGCGGCCTGGAACGAGGGCGGCTACAAGAAGCCGGACCTGGCCGACTGGTGGGCGCAGATCGAGACTTGGCGCGCGCGCAACGGCTTCGCCTACCGCAAGGACCCCAACGTCATCAAACCGCAGTACGCTATCGAGCGGCTGTACGAGCTGACCAAGGACCGCAAGACCTACATCTCCACCGAGGTCGGCCAGCACCAGATGTGGGCCGCGCAGTTCTACCGCTTCGAGGAGCCGAACCGCTGGATGACCTCCGGCGGCCTGGGCACCATGGGCTACGGCCTGCCCGCCGCGGTCGGGGCGCAGATGGCGCACCCGGACGCCCTGGTCATCGACATCGCCGGCGAAGCCTCGGTGCAGATGACCATGCAGGAGTTCTCCACGGCGGTGCAGTTCAACCTGCCGATCAAGATCTTCATCATCAACAACGAGTGGATGGGCATGGTCCGCCAGTGGCAGCAGCTGCTGCACGGCGAGCGCTATTCCCACTCCTATTCGGAAAGCCTGCCCGACTTCGTCAAGCTGGCCGAGGCGCTCGGCGGCGTCGGCATCCGCGCGACCACGCCGGACGAGCTGGACGCCAAGATCATGGAGATGATCGACAGCCCCCGCCCGGTGCTGTTCGACTGCCGCGTGGCCAAGGAGGAGAACTGCTTCCCGATGATCCCCTCCGGCAAGGCGCACAACGAGATGCTGCTGGGCGACGACGGGACGGATCTGGACTCCGCGATCGATGACGAAGGCAAGATGCTGGTCTAAGGACCAGCCTCGCGCTCAAGCAGCGAAGCGATAGCGCTCGAACGAAGTGAGAAACCAAAAATGCCGCCTCGCGTGAACGAAGCCATCGAGAAGCGCACCTTCGCGGTGCTGGTCGACAACGAACCGGGGGTTCTCGCCCGCGTGGTCGGCCTGTTCTCGGCGCGTGGCTATAACATCGAGAGCCTGACGGTGGCCGAGACAGACACCGCCAACCACGCCTCGCGCATCACCATCGTCACCTCCGGCACCCCGCTCATCCTGGAGCAGATCCGGGCGCAGCTGGACCGGATGGTGTCGATCCGCACCGTGCAGGACGTCTCGTCCGACCCCCTGGGCATCGAGCGCGAACTCTCTTTGATCAAGGTGCGCGGGACCGGCGAGCAGCGCGCCGAGGCCCTGCGCCTGGCCGACATCTTCCGCGCCAAGGTGATCGACACCACCCACGAGAGCTTCGTGTTCGAACTGACCGGCGCCTCGTCCAAGATCGACAAGTTCCTCGGCCTGATGGAGCCCCTGGGCCTAGTCGAGATGAGCCGCACCGGCGTGCTGTCCCTGACGCGCGGGATCGACTAACCGCCCCGTTTTTCCAGACGCTTCTGGAACCGATAACCCTTTGCGCCTATATTACTCAGGTCAGGCTTCGGTCTGACTATGGAGATAAACGCGCGTGCAATAAGCGGATTGGACCCGGGTGCGATTCCCGGCGGCTCCACCATCACCTTCATCCGCAGTTATCGGCGGAGAGCATGGGGCCGATCAGCATCGACAAACGTGTAAAGACGTTAGCTTTCTCTCGTGTGGGCTCAGCGATACCGGGCCTTAAACTAAATGCGAACGATAACTTCGCTGAAGGTTATGCCGTCGCCGCGTAATGCGGCGCCAGTAAAACCGACCTAAAACTCCTAGCGTCTTAGCAGCGTTAGGCGGGGCCCGGAGGGCGCCTTGCAACAGAAGCCCTCCACTTATCTCCATTCTTTTTTGCGCTACCGCTTCTCTGCTTGAGCGCGGGTTCATCCTTAACCGCTTTTGACCACGCTTGCGGCTTGCGCCTATCGCCCGAGGCGCTAGGTTCGCCTGGAGTAGAGCGGGATAAGAGCCTTCATGGCCCAGGACGAAACGCCCCAGGACCTGATGCACTACGAGGCCATGGCGCAGGACGCCCTGCGCGGCGTGGTCCGCTCCGCATTGCGGCGCGCGGCCGAGCCCGACGGCCTGCCCGCCGCGCACCACTTCTACATCACCTTCAAGACCGAGGCGCCCGGCGTCTCGGCCCCGCCGGACCTGCTGGGCAAGTACCCGGACGAGATGACCATCGTCCTGCAGCACCAGTACAAGGACCTGGCCCCGGGCGAGACCTTCTTCACCGTGACCCTGAAGTTCGGCGGCCAACCGCGCCGGCTGTCGGTGCCCTATGCCGCGGTGACCCGGTTCTATGATCCGAGCGTGCAGTTCCTGCTGCAGTTCGAGACCGCGCCGATAGAGGAAGAGACGGCCGAGGAGGTCACGCCCCTGCCCGCGCCCAAGCCGACCAAGGCCAAGAAAAGCCTGGTCAAGGCGGTCGACAGCGAGGACGACACGCCCAAGGTCGTTTCCCTCGACCAGTTCCGCAAGAAATGAAGGCGCTCGCCGCCCTTCTTTGCCTGATGATGGCCGTCCTGCCGGCCAGCGCCTTGGCGGCTGGCAGCGATTTCGCAAACTGGGCGGCGGTGGTGGTGGCGGGCGACTTCCGCGCCCACGACGG
Source organism: Caulobacteraceae bacterium (assembly GCA_947475845.1). GTDB lineage: Bacteria > Pseudomonadota > Alphaproteobacteria > Caulobacterales > Caulobacteraceae > BOG-938. The sequence goes on from CANJMO010000034.1 coordinate 20,522, forward strand.
CGGTCCGACCGAGGCCTTCGACAACGCTCGGCGCGACGTAACCAAGGCCCTGGTCACCGCCGGCTTCGCTCCGGATCATATCAATCAGTTCTCGGTGCGGCCTGAGCTCTACCCCAAGGAAAAGGTGCTGCCGTCCACGGTCGGCTACATCAAGTCGGGGCTGGAGCAGCTGACCAAGACCGCGCCCGACGGCTGCCTGATCTACTTCTCTAGCCACGGCGCGCCCCAGGGCATCCTGCTGGGCGAGGGCATCTATACCCCGGCCGCCATGTCCTCGATGATCGACAGCGTGTGCGGCAAGAAGCCGACGGTGGTGATCCTGTCGGCCTGTTTCTCCGGCGTGTTCATGCCGTCCCTGGCCGATCGCAACCGGGTTGTCCTGACCGCCGCGCGGGCCGACCGCACGTCGTTCGGCTGCAGCCAGAACGACAAATATCCCTACTACGACGACTGCATCATCTCGTCGTTCCCGCAGTCCTCCAACTTCCGCGCCCTGGCCATCAATGTGCGCGGCTGCGTCGACAAGCGCGAGGTCGTCGAGGGGGCCAAGCCGCCCTCCGAGCCGCAGGCCTCGATCGGCGGCGAGATCGCCTTCTCCCTGCCGCTCTATACCTTCAACAAGTGAGCCGTCCGATGCGCGGGGTCTTTCGGTCGACCCTACGCGGACTGGCGCTGAGCGGCCTGACCCTGGCGCTGCTGGCCGGGCCCGCGACCCTGCGCGCCCAGACCCCGCCGGAGGGCGAAAACGCGGCTTCGCAAGCTGTATCACCCGATGAGGCGCCGCCTCAGCGTGCCCGGCCTCGGCCCCGGCCGATCACCGGGCCGGCGCCCCAAACGGCGATTGCCGATGCCGCAACCGCCGACCAAGCTCCCGCCTCCCCCGCGCCCGCCCCGGCCGCGCCGGCGCCGCCCTTCGTGGGCCGTCTGCAGCCCGGCGAGCCGATCCCGGCCGAGGAGCTGGACGCCTTCGTCAACGGCGTGATGCGCGAGGCCATGGCCGACCAGCACATCGCCGGTGCGACGGTGTCGGTGGTGCAGAATGGCCAGGTGATCCTCAAGCGCGGCTATGGCGTCGCGGCGCTGTCGCCCGCGCGCCGGGTCGATCCGGACCAGACCCTGTTCCGCGTCGGCTCGATCTCCAAGCTGTTCACCTGGATCGCGGTGATGAAGGAGGTCGAGCGCGGCCACATGCGGCTGGACGCGCCGGTCAACCTGTACCTGCCGGAGCTGCTGCAGGTGAAGGACCAGGGCGATCAGCGCCAGGTGCTGCTGCAGGATCTGATGACCCATTCGGCGGGCTTCGAGGACCGCATGCTGGGCCGCCTGTTCGAGCGGTCGCCTGACCGCATCCGTCCGCTGGCGCTGTACCTGCGCCAGGAGAAACCGCGCCGGGTGCGCGGCGGCGGGGTCATCCCGGAATATTCCAACTATGGCGCGGCCCTGGCCGGGGCGGCGGTGGCCCAGGTCGCCGGGCGGCCCTACGAAGACCTGATCGAGGGCGAGATCATCAAGCCCCTGGGCCTGTCGCGCACCACCTTCCGCGAGCCCTATCCGGCCGATCCGATGCTGCCGGCGCCGATGCCGCAGGGACTGGCGGCGGACGTGTCGCGGGGCTTCCGCTGGACCGGATCGGTCTATGACGCCCGGCCGTTCGAATACATCAGCCAGATCGCTCCGGCGGGCTCGGCGTCCTCGACCGCCGCCGACATGGCGCGGCTGATGAACCTGATCCTGGCCGGCGGCACGCTGGACGGCGTGTCGATCTATGGTCCGCAGACCGCTCAGGCGTTCCGCATCGTGACCCTGCGCACCGGCCCCGGCATCGCCGGCTGGGCTTCCGGCTTCCTGCAGGAGCGCCAGCCCGGCGGCTTCGACGGCTATGGCCATGAGGGCCAGACCCTGTCGTTCCGTAGCAAGCTGCTAGTGATCCCCGCGCTCAATCTGGGGGTATTCATCGCCGTCAACAGCGAGAGCGGCACGCCGATCGTCGAGCGCCTGTCGAACCTGATCGTGTCGCGCTACTACGCGCCGCCCAGGGCCGCCGATCCGGAACCCGCCGCCGATCCGGCCGCCCTGCGCGCCGCCTACGCCGGGCAATACCTGACCGAGAAACGCCGCTATGGCGGGCTGGAACAGTTCATCGCCCTGCTGAGCGGGGTGGTGCATGTCGACGTCACCCGCGAGGGGCGCCTGCTGGTGCGGGCGCCGGACGGCGGCGGGCTCTATGCGACCACCGACAATCCCGAGCAGGTCCTGCCCCTGGACGGATCGCGGCCGGCCGGGTTCCAGATGGTGGGCGGCGTGGCCCAGCGCTGGCGTCCGCCGACCGGGGTGCAGACCTATCAGCGCATCGGCGCCCTGTGGCAGACCCGCACCCTGGGCGCCCTGGCGGCGGCGGCCCTGATCGCCAGCCTGGCCACCCTGGTGGGCATCGCCACCCGCGACCGCCGCGAGTTCCGCCAGACCCCCATCCAGGGCGGCGCCAGCGCCCTGCAGACCAATACCGCCGTGTTGTGGTTCGTGGCCGTCGGCAGTTTCGCCGCCTGGGCCATCCCCGCCGGGCGCGACAGCGCCTATGCCTTTTTCTTCTGGCCCGGCCCGTGGGTGCTGGTGGGCTCCGCCAGCGCCCTGGTGGCGGCCATCTGCAGCCTGGGCCAGGTAGCGATGCTGCCCGGCATCTGGCGCGGCGGACGCCGCGTCGACAGCTGGACGGCGGGGCGCAAGCTGCGTTTCACCGCCACCGCCCTGATCTTCCTGGGGTTCTCCACCCTGCTGCTGATGTGGGGCGCGCTGGAACCCTGGACCGCCTGAACCGAAAAGCCTCGAGGAGACACCCATGGCCAGTCCCATCAAGTCCGCGTTCCTTGCCGCGACCGCCGCCGTGCTCATCGCCGGATTTGGGGCTGGGGCCGCCATGGCCGCCGATCCGGCGCCGTCACCCGCTGTCGTCGCCGCTCTGGCCGATCCCGCCCGTCCGGCGGCCGACAAGGCCCGCGACGGCGACCGCAAGGCGGCGACGGTGGCCGCCTTCACCCAGGTCAAGCCGGGCGACAAGGTGGCCGACATCTTCCCCGGCGGCGGCTATTTCACCCGTGTCTTCTCCAAGATCGTCGGGCCCAAGGGCCAGGTAATCGGGGTGGTGCGCCAAGTCTCCAAGGGTTCGGACGCCCTGGGGGCCGACCCGGCCTTCACCAACGTCAAGATTTCGGCCCAGCCGTGGGAGACCTTCAATCCGCCCGAAAAGCTGGACGTGATCTTCAACTCCCAGTTCCACCACGACCTCTACAATCCTGAGTACGGCGTCACCGGCGGCGGAGCGGAGGGCGTGGCCAATTTTGACAAGGCGATCTTCAACGCCCTGAAGCCCGGCGGCGTCTACATCATCATCGACCACGCGGGCCGCGCGGGCACCGGCTTCTCGGAGTTCAACACCCTGCACCGTATCGAAGAGCCGGTGGTCAAGAAGGCCATGGCCGACGCCGGCTTCGTGTTCGAGGCGGAAAGCGACGCCCTGCACAATCCGGCCGATCCCAAGACCGCCAACGTGTTCGACGCCTCGATCCGCGGCAAGACCGACCAGTTCATGCTGCGGTTCAGGAAGCCCGCCCGCTAGGCGCGCTCGGGCTGATTGCGAGGCAAGGCGGCGCTCCATAGGTTGGGCTCCGTCACTTTTTGCAGGAAACGCCCCATGAGAACCGCTCTTCTAATCGCGGCCGCGCTGATGCTGCCCGCCGCCAGCTCGGCCGCCGTGATCAAGCATTTCCCCGCCACGCCCATTCCCGGCGGCCCGCCCCTGCCGCTGAGCGGCGCGGTGATGGCCGGCGACACCCTCTACATCTCGGCCACCAACGACATCGACCGGGTCACCGGCAAGATGGGCGAGACCCCGGCGGAGGGCGCCAGGATCGTGATGGAGAACATCCGTCGCACCGTGGAGGGCGCGGGCCTGACCATGGACGACGTGGTGTGGATGCAGATCTTCACCGGCGATCTGGCCTACGCCGCCGATTTCAACAAGGTCTACGGAAGCTACTTCAAGGCCCCCATGCCCGCCCGCGCCTTCATCGGCGTCGGCAGCCTGGCCAAGGGCCTGCACTTCCAGGTGATGGGCGTGGCCGTTAAACCGACCGGCCCCCGGCAGTAGGCTGTTCACAGGGTACCGCACCTACTTCAAGGCGCCGATGCCCGCCCGCGCCTTCATCGGCACCGGCAGCCTGCTGGGCGGAGCGCACTTCGAGGTGATGGGCATCGCCGTCAAGGCGACCAAGCCTAAGTAGCTAAGCCCCGTGGGTTTGAGGCTTCGCCGGCAAGGGCCGGGCGGTCACCGTGATCCGCTCGCGCTCGCCGGCGTGGCGCTCGACCAGCAGCCGCGCCACCTGGGCGTCGTCGTGGAAGGCGTAGCCCTTGATCGCGTCGAGGATCGCCTTGGCCAGGTTGTCGAGATCGAGCCACGGCGGATCGCCGGTGTATTCCATGCGGATGTCGACCGCGTACTCGTTCCAGGTCGGACGGGCCCCGCGCCATTCCTTGCGGAAGAACTCGTAGATCAGGGGCTTGTAGTACTTGGCCTGGCTGGTCAGGCCGTCGACGACGATGATCAGGCCATCGCCGTCCTCGCGCGCCCGCACCTTGCCGCTGATCGTCCAGTTCGCATCGTCCATGGCGCCTTCTAGCCCATTGTCGCGGCTGTGCCCAAAGCCGATGGTGCGGTTCCGTTACAGGAGCCGCCTTATGCCAGAATCCAACGCCGATCAGGTCGACTACTGGAACGCCCAGGCGGGCGAGACCTGGGCCCGGTTCCAGGACCGGCTGGACCGGCAGCTGGATCCGCTGGGCCAGGCGGCGATCGCGGCGCTGAAACCGGACGCAGGCGAGCGCATCCTCGATATCGGCTGCGGCTGCGGCCACAGCTCGGTCGAGCTGGCCGCTCGAGTCGGACCGTCCGGATCGGTGATGGGCCTCGACGTGTCACGGCCAATGCTGGAGGTGGCGAGGGCCCGGCCGGCGGCGGCCGGTTCAGGCGCCCTGGAGTTCCTCGAAGCCGACGCCCAGACCGCGGACCTGAGCGGGTTCGATGCGATCTATTCCCGTTTCGGCGTGATGTTCTTCAACAACCCGCCGGCCGCCTTCGCCAATATGCGCAAGGCGCTGAAGCTCGGCGGGCGGATGGCCTTCGTCTGCTGGCGGCCCTACGGCGAGAACCCGTGGATGAAGGCGCCGATGGAAGCGGCCGAGCCCTATCTGCCGCCGCAGCCGCCGCGCGATCCCGTGGCGCCGGGTCCGTTCGCCTTCGCCGACCCCGAGCGGGTGCGCGGCATCCTCGAAGGCGCCGGCTTCACCGACGTGCGCCTTGACCCGTTGGACACGGCCATCGGCGGCTCCAATGTCGAGCAGAGCATGGAGATGGCGTTCCGCATCGGACCGCTGGGCGCGGCTTTGCGCGAGAACCCGCAAGTCGCCGACACGCTGAAGGCGGTCCTGCGCGGCGTGTTCGAACGCTTCGACGGCCCGGACGGGGTGCTTATCCCGTCGGCGACCTGGATCGTGCAGGCCCGGAATCCTTAGCGCGGGCGGGGTTGCACTCTGCGCGCCCTTGGCTAAACCAGCCGCAACGCCAAGCTCCGGATAGCAGCATGACCAGCACCCGCACCGAAACCGACACCTTCGGCCCGATCGAGGTCGAGAGCGACAAGTACTGGGGCGCCCAGGCGCAGCGGTCGCTGGGCAATTTCAAGATCGGCTGGGAGAAGCAGCCCCTGCCGATCGTGCGCGCCCTGGGGATCGTCAAGCGCGCCGCCGCCGAGACCAACGCCGCGCTCGGCCACCTCGACCCGACCCTCAAAGACGCCATCGTCAAGGCCGCCAACGAGGTGATCGACGGCAAGCTCAACGACCACTTCCCGCTGGTGGTGTGGCAGACGGGCTCGGGCACCCAGTCGAACATGAACGCCAACGAGGTGATCTCCAACCGCGCCATCGAAATCATGGGCGGGGTGATGGGCTCCAAGAAGCCTGTCCATCCCAACGACCACGTCAACATGAGCCAGTCGTCCAACGACACCTATCCGACGGCTATGCACATCGCCGCTTCGGAAGAGGTGGTGAACCGCCTGCTGCCGGCGCTGAAACACCTGCATGCGGCGCTCGACGCCAAGGCCAAGGCCTGGGAACACATCATCAAGATCGGCCGCACCCACACCCAGGACGCCACGCCGCTGACGCTGGGCCAGGAGTTCTCCGGCTACGCCAAGCAGGTTGAGAACGGCATCGCCCGGATCGAGATGACACTGCCGGCGCTGATGGAGCTGGCCCAGGGCGGCACCGCCGTCGGCACCGGGCTGAACGCCCCGATCGGTTTCGCCGAGATGGTGGCCGAGAAGATCGCCGGCATCACCGGCCTGCCGTTCACCACCGCGCCCAACAAGTTCGAGGCCCTGGCCGCGCACGACGCCATGGTCTTCACCCACGGCGCCGTCAACACCGTGGCCGCCAGCCTGTTCAAGATCGCCAATGACATCCGCTTCCTGGGCTCCGGCCCGCGGTCGGGCCTGGGCGAGTTGTCTCTGCCGGAGAACGAGCCCGGCTCGTCGATCATGCCGGGCAAGGTCAATCCGACCCAGTGCGAAGCCCTGACCCAGGTCTGCATCCAGGTGTTCGGCAACAACGCCGCCCTCACCTTCGCCGGCAGCCAGGGCCACTTCGAGCTGAACGTGTTCAACCCGGTGATGGCCTACAACTTCCTGCAGTCGGTGCGGCTGATGGCCGACAGCGCCGTCTCGTTCACCGACAACCTGGTGGTCGGCATCGAGCCGCGCGAGGACAACATCAAGGCGGCGCTGGAACGCTCGCTGATGCTGGTCACCGCGCTCGCGCCCAAGATCGGCTACGACAACGCCGCCAAGATCGCCAAGACGGCGCACAAGAACGGCACAACCCTGCGCGATGAAGCGGTCGGCGGCGGCTATGTCACCAACGAAGAGTTCGACGCCATTGTGCGGCCCGAGAAGATGATCTCTCCTGGCTGACGTGAACACTCGAGCATGAGCATCACCCGCGAGGCCTATCGCGACGGCATGGCCCGCCTGGCGGCGGCGGTGAATGTCATCACCACCGATGGGCCCGCGGGGCGCGGCGGCTTCACCGCCTCGGCGGTGTGCAGTGTCACCGACGCCCCGCCGACCCTGCTGGTCTGCCTGCACCTATCCAGCCGCCAGAACGACTTCCTGCGCGGCAACGGCGTGCTCTGCGTCAACACCCTGGCGGCCGGTCAGAGCCAGATCGCAACCCTGTTCTCGACCCGCGACCTGACCATGGACCAGCGCTTCGCCGTCGGGGAATGGTTGACCATGGCCACCGGCGCTCCGGTGCTGGAGGGCGCTCAGGTCGCGTTCGACTGCCGTATCGTCGAGCGTCTGGAGCGCGGCACCCACGCCATCATCATCTGCCAGGTGGAGCAGGTGCGCATGGGCGACCACCCCGACGCCCTGGTCTATTACGGACGGGGCTATCGGCGCCTGGGTCAAAAGGACTAACCATATGCTTTAACGGCCCGGAAACGGGGTCGTTTGTAAGGTTGTGGGATTGCCGGAGAAGCGTCCCCATGACCACCCCGCAGAAGATCGCCCCCATGAATCCCAGCCGTAGAGCCTCAGAGCGCAGACGCTCATCGCGCCGCGACGTGACGCTGGGCGGGCGGCTGTTCTTCGGTCTGGCCGGCCTGTCGATCGATTGCGTGATCCGCGACCTCAGCGATCACGGCGCCCGCGTGGCGGTGCCCAGCGCCGCCTGGAAGGCGCCCAAGGAAATCCACCTGCTGTCCCTGCGCGAAGGCCGCGTCTACAGCGGCGCCGTGGTCTGGAATCGGGGCCGATATCTGGGTCTCGATTTCAACCAGGTGCGGCCGGCGGCCGAGATCACCGAGCCCCTGATGGCCCCGATCAAGGCAGCGTGGGCGGCGGCGTCGAAGGGCTGATCCGGCCTCTCGTTACTTCTTGGGCCCGTTGCTCAGCATGTGCGCGAAGAACGCGTCTCCATCGACCGGATCGATGTTCACCTGAATGCACCCGAGGCCCGTCTTGGGCGCCTCGCAACTCATGTGGTGACCGAAGCCGGTCGAATCCGTCTGCAACAGGAAGTTGCCCGGCTCGACCCGCACTTTCTTGCCGTTGCTCACTTCCACCACGAACACGCCGCCAAGCACCAGCTGCATGTGCGGGACCTTCTCGTGGTTGGTCGGCGCATCGCTGGGAAACCGCATCCCGTCCGGGCTCCAGCGGACGGTCAGATCGTTGAGCGGGCCTTTGAACAGGAACTTCTGGCTACCGATCCTGTCCGACGGCTGATCGACGAGGCTCACCGGAACCTCGTCCACCACGGTCGTGCCGTCGGGCTTGGAATAGAGGTGGTAGATGGTGAAGGTCTTGCCGTTGCCCTTGCCGGACTGGAGAAGACTATCGGCCGCCGCATGGGCCTGACCGGCCAGGCCGAGTGCGCATACGACGCCCAGGAGCGCCCATCGAGTCTTCCGCATACACGTCGCCATGGTTGCTACTTGGTCAGCAGTTCAGGCGTGTCGCGGCCGCGCTCGAAACCGAGGGCCCCGGCCCAGGACGGATCGTCGACGTCGCATACATATTCCCAGCGTTGCGCCACCGGCGGCTGGCGCTCGTAGCGGTAGGTGATGGTGTAGGGCTTGGTCAGCACCTGCGGGTCGGTGAAGGTCATGGTGATCGTCATGGCCTTGCCGCCGTCGAGGATCTTGTAGTGTTCCTCAATATGAGTGGCGGCGGAGCCTGCGGGCCCGTTCAGGATGTGGGCGATCCGGCCGTTGAAGCCGCCGACCTGCACCACCAGCTCGCCATTCACCCACTTGCCGTAGGATATGCCGTTCCAGGTCGGCTCGCCGTTCAGGGCGCTGGCGTCGCTGTTCAGATAGATGGTCCGGGCCAGGGCGGATTGTTCGCCGATCACGGCGATGCGGTCGGTCCCTTCGATGATCTCGATCGGCAGCTCATTGACCATCATCCGCGGCACGCCGACCGGCAGGCAGCGCTGCTTGGCCATGATGAAGGAGGCGTCGCGCTGTTTCTTGAGGTCGGCGCGGGCCTTGTCGGTCAGGGGCGGATCGGCGAGCGGCAGGATGCCGGCGATGCCTTCTTCCTGAGCGGCGCCGGTCCGTTCCGGGTGGCTCAGAATCCAGACGCCGGTCAGGCCCTTGTCCTGCGCGCGGGCGGCGCAGGCCGCCAAAAGCAGCAGGCCCGCCGCCGCGGCGAGGCCGAAGTTTCGGGATCGGTTGATCATGCCGTCATCTCCTGATGGATGACGAACGGTAACCGCAGGCGCAGGCCGCCGTTACGGGCGACGGCGGCCAAACACCTTCAACGGGCTTGTTTAAGTTGGCCGCCTAGGCGGTGCGCTTGACCGCTTGGTCGCCGGCGTAGGTTTCGTGATGCCAGGCGTCCAGGCGCGAGATCAGGGCTTCGTGCTCGTCCCACAGAGCCTGGGGCAGGCGATCGCCATATTTCTCGTAGGAGCCGGGGATCAGCGAAGCCTCTTCCTTCCACACCGAGCGGTCGACCGAGAGCAGCAGGTTCAGCTGCAGGTCGGTCAGGTCCAGGCCCTTGGTGTCGAGGTCTTCCTTCATCGGCAGGCGGCCGATGGGGGTGTCGTGCGATCCAGCCGTCCCTTCAAGACGCCCGAAGATCCACTTCAGGACGCGGCTGTTCTCGCCGTAGCCCGGCCACACGAACTTGCCGTGCAGGTCCTTGCGGAACCAGTTGACGAAGTAGATGCGCGGCAGCTTGGCGGGATCGTTGGTCTTGGCCATGTTCAGCCAGTGGCCGAAATAGTCGGCCATGTTGTAGCCGCAGAACGGCAGCATCGCGAACGGGTCGCGGCGCAGTTCGCC
>CANJMO010000035.1 GCA_947475845.1 Caulobacteraceae bacterium
CGTCAAGGCTGGAAGCGCACTTCGCTGAAGCCCGGTGACAAGGCCGTGGCCGTTGTTCACCCGCTGAAGGACGGCACCGCGGGCGGTTCGCTCGTGACCGTGACCGTCGGCGGCGTGCAAGTCGGCGGCGCCCGCTCCTAAGAGCTGGCCTACCAAAAAGATCAGGGCGGCCTCCGCAAGGAGACCGCCCTTTTTCTTTGCCCGGAGATCCTCGCCCTTAAACAGGGAGCCTACGCCCGCGCTGTTGACTGGTCATATCGTTTTTCGGGGGTCGGCTATGCCCGGGTTGTGATGTCAAACGCAGCCGCCCGCGCTCCCTTGACAGGCGACCGGCGGCGAACATGTTATCGCCGCCTAACCAGGGACCCGCCTTGAACAGGTATCTCGACCAGCGACTGAAGCTGCGGCACTTCCGCATCATCGAGGCGATCGCCGACCATTCCAGCCTGCTGAAGGCGTCGGCGGCGCTGGGGGTGGCGCAGCCCGCGCTGACGCGCAGCCTGCAGGAAATCGAGGATGTGCTGGGCGTGCGGCTGTACGACCGCCATGCCAAGGGCGTACGCGAGACGCCGTTCGGCGAGGCCCTGACCCACACCGCGCGTACCGTCCTGGCGGAACTGAAGCTGCTCGACAGCCAGTTGGACCAACTGACCCGCGACACCAGCGTGGTGGTGACCGTGGGCGCCCTGCCCGTGGCCGCCGTCGGGGTCATGCCCGGGGTGATCGCGCGGCTGGCGGAGAAGCGCGACGATCTGCAGATTCGCCTGGTGCAGGGCCTGAGCGAGCAACTGGTCCCCGAGCTGAACGCCGGCAACCTCGACCTGATCGTCGGCCGCATCTATCCCCTGAGCCCCGATGGCCTGACGCGCGAGACGCTTTATCATGAGCCGATCTCGCTGATGGCGCACCCCGACCATGCGATCTTCCAGGCGCCGGGACCGACCCTGGAGCGGCTGGCCAAGGTCAAGCTGGTGCTGCCCACCGTGGCCACGCGTCTGGGCCAGGAAATCGACCACCTGCTGACCGAAATGGGCATCGACCTGACGTCGCCGATCCGCTCGTCTTCCCTTGGGTTCATCCGCGAGATGATCCAGGGCAAGGAGTTCGTCACCATCATGCCGAGCCTGATGCTGGCCGGCGATCTGCTGCGCGGCTCGATCCGGATCGCGCCCCTGCCGATCGAGGCGCCGCCGCGGCCCGCGGGCCTGCTCTACCGCAGCGACAAACCGCTGCCGCCCTCTGCCCTGGCCCTGATCGAAGCGCTGCGATCCTATGTCGGCGAAGTCATGGCAAAGGGTGCCGAGGCGTTATAGCCGACCACCGCAATCCTATACGACAGGCGCGCGGACCTTCCCTAAAATCGGGAGTAGTTTGACGCTGGCGCCCTTGGGAGCGGCGCAAGTCGCGAGGGTCGTTTTTGAGCCAAGGGTCCCACATCGTCCTGTTGCCGGGCCTGCTCTGCGACGACGCCATCTGGAGCCCCCAGATCGAGGCGCTCGGGGCCCGTCACGACGTGTTCTGCCCGGAATTCCTGGACCACGACACCATCGAAGCGATGGCCGTGGACGTGCTGGCCCGCGCTCCTGGGACCTTCGCCCTGGCCGGACATTCGATGGGCGGCCGGGTGGCTCTGGAGATCGTCCGGCGGGCGCCGCAGCGGGTCGAACGGCTGGCGCTGCTGGACACCGGCTACCGCCCGGCCAAGCCGGGAGAATCCGAGGGCCGCGGGGCCCACATCAAGACCGCGCTGGAAGAGGGCATGCAGGCCCTCGCCCGCGACTGGCTGCCGCCGATGGTGGCCGCGCACCATACCGCCGACGCCGCCCTGATGGGGCGGCTGACCGCGATGGTCGCCCGGGCCACCCCGGCCCTGTTCCAGAGGCAGACCAACGCCCTTCTGACCCGGCCCGACGCGGAGCCTGTGCTGACCACGATCTGGCAACCCACGGCCCTGATCGTCGGTCGTCTGGACAGGTGGAGCCCGCTGGCGCAACACGAGGAAATGGCCGCCCTGATCCCAGACACCGTGCTGACGGTGATCGAGGACAGCGGCCACATGTGCCCGGCCGAGCAGCCGGCGGCGGTAAGCGCCGCCCTGATCGCCTGGATGGCCCGCGAAAGCCGGCAGCGGCCGACCGAACGATTCGCGGTCGCTCTGTAATTCGCCGGTAAGGCGCACCGAAAAAGTCATAACGCCCCCAAAAATGGGCATGACTCGGATCATCTAAAAAACGACACAATAGTTTCAGCCGAGCCTGACGCCAGAGACAGTTGTCATCGGCTACCAGTTCTGTTGGGCGATAATCGACTATATTCAATAAGTCTCTCAAGTAACAAGAACTATTACATAGGGAAGAAGGAATAATCTCCAACACTCGGGTTCGCGCTGCCTTGTTCGTGACCACGGCCCTCGGGGTCGTCGGCTTTTCGCAAGGCGCCTTGGCTTAGGCGGCCAAGACCAACTCCGGCGCTCTTGAGGAAGTGGTGGTCACCGCGACCCGTCAGACCTCGACCGTCAACAAGGTCGCCCTGTCGGTCTCCGCCGTCACTCAGAAGTCGCTGGACCAGCAGGGCATCCGCAACGTCGCCGACTTGTCCAACCAGGTCCCCGGCTTCACCTTCCGGGTGTCGGGCGGCGACAACAATCCGCAGTTGAGCATTCGCGGCATCGGCGGCAACGCCATCGCCGGCACCTCCGGTTCGGCACCGACCACCGGCGTCTACCTCGACGACATCTCGATGCAGAAGCGCAACTCCAACGGCCTGCTGACGGGCTCCGGTTCGCCGCTGCCGCTGCTCTATGACCTCGACCGGGTCGAGGTTCTGCGCGGCCCGCAGGGCACGCTCTACGGCGGCTCGTCGGAAGGCGGCACGCTGCGCTTCATCACCCCGCAGCCGAGCCTGACCACCTACACCGGCTCCGCGCGCATCGGCATCAACACCATTTCGGGTGGCGGCATCGGCAACGAGGAGGGCTTCGCCCTGGGCGGTCCGATCGTGCAGGACAAGCTGGGCTTCCGCTTCGCGGCGTTCCGCCAGGACCGTCCGGGCTGGATCAACTCCTACTCCGAGTTCGACGGCCACCAGTTCGGCTCGCAGATCAACAAGGGCAGCGACTACTCACTGCACTTCACCGGCCTGTGGCAGGCGACGCCGGACCTCAAGGTCACGTTCGCCGTCCAGCACCAGATGAACTACGATCAGGACGGCTCGCAGATCCGCACGTCCTCGCCGTCGCTGAACATCCCGACCAAGACCTTCGCAACACCGGCACGATCAACGGCGTGCGCTTCTCGTTCCCGCAGACGGTGCTGCCCGGCCATGTGATCCCGTCTACGGCGTTCCTCAGCAACACCCAGCGCAACGGCACGGTCAACGGCCTGTACCTGACCCCGACCAACGTGCAGTACGTCGCCTCTCCGCGCCGGACCATCTTCACGACGCCGAGCGTGACGCTGGACTACAACTGGCATGACAAGTTCGACCTGAAATCGGTCACCGCCTATACCGACGACCGCACCAGCGGCAACCAGTTCACCGGCGGTTTCGGCACCCGTTCGCCGCAAATCTGGCCAACCCTGACCGGCCAGCCCTGCCCCACCGGCCAGGGCCTGGTGACCCCGGTTCTGACCTCGACCTGCTCGATCAGCGTGCCCTACCTGCAGTTCCCCGCGACCTCGATCGGCGCCGGCCTGGCCAGCACCAATCCCAGCGGCGCTCAGGGCCCGGCCAATGTGTTCGGGCGCTATTTCTACAACAACCGCCGGAGCCAGGTGACCCAGGAATTCCGCATCTCGACCATGGACCCGTCCTGGCGGCTGCAGTTCGTGGCCGGCGCTTTCATCAAGCACGAGCATAACCATGTGAACGTGGGCTCGAGCTGGAACGAAGGCTACTGGGCGCAGCAGCTGCACGGCGTCGACGAGGCCTACTTCACCGGCGTGCCGAACGCCCCCGTGATGCAGACCCCCGGCAACGGCGCCTTCGACGTATCAACCCGCAACATCGACATCACCGAGGACGAACAGTCGCTGTTCGGCGAGGCCTCGTTCGCCGTCACCAGCAAGCTGAAAGTGACCGCCGGCGCGCGGGTGACCAACTACAGCCAGAAATTCTACCAGATCTACGGCGGCGCGGTGGCCGGGGTTCCCACCGGCATCCTGCCCGACGGCACTCCGGTGGCCTTCGCCGGGACCTCCAGCACCGGGGCGATCGAGACCAACCCCAACTCGATGACCGCCTTCCCCACCAACTACGGCGCCTGCCCGTCCTCGCCGCTGGAAGGCTCGACCAACTCCGGCAAGTACGCCCTGGCCGGCTGCGCATACCAGTACTCGGCGGTGACCCTGCGCGAGCACCCGATCACCCCGAAGCTCGGCATCTCCTACCAGCTGTCCGAGTCCAACCTGCTCTACGCGACCTACTCCGAAGGCCAGCGTCCGGGGGGCATCACCCCACCGGTGCCGCCGATCTTCTGCGCCACCGATCTGGCGGCCCTGGGCGTCGCCGCCTCGCCGACCGTCTACCAGCACGATCAGGTCAAGAGCACCGAGATCGGCGGCAAGTTCCGTCTGTTCGACGGCCGCGCCCAGATCAACGCCTCGGCGTTCCACATCGACTGGAACGGCGTGCAGTTCCTGGTCAGCCTGCCGATCTGCGCCTTCACCTACATCGCCAACTCCGCCACCGCGGCCAGCGACGGCGCCGAACTGCAGGCTTCGGGACGCCTGTGGGGCTTCACCGTCAACGCCAACCTCGGCTACGATAACGCCCGCTACACCCAGGCGGTGAAGGCCCCCCTGCCCGCCGCCGGCAGTGGCAAGACCCAGGCGATTCTGGCCGGCAAGGGCGACAACCTCGGCATCCCCGACTGGACCGGCAACCTCGGCGTCCAATACGACTGGATGAGCTTCGACCTGCCGACCTATGCCCGGTTCGACTACAGCTACACCGGCAAGTACATGCGCACGATCGGCCCGGCCGCGACCACCTTCAACGCCGCCGTCAACCTGCGCGCCGGGATTTACTACAAGAACTTCGAACTCGCCGGTTACGTGAAGAACGTCGGCGATAGCCGTGAGTGGATCAACAAGAACCAGACCAACGGCAACTACTACTACACCGGCAACACCGTGATGCCGCGCATCATCGGGATGCAGATGAATTACCGGTTCTAATTTCCCCTACAATTAGACCGCGCTAAGGGCGGATGCTTCGGCATCCGCCCTCTTTTTTGCGCGATTACTTGCCGGTGGGCGCGGCCTGGAGGCTCTGCGCGCGGCAGACCTCCTCCAGCATGTGGTAGTCGGCCGGCAGCTTGCGGTAGCGCGCCACCGTGGTCCAAGGCGCCGAATAGGTTTTCAGGTCGGTGATGGTGATGCGGTTCTCGAGCTGGCCGCCGACCAGGCGGAAACGCTCGACCACATGCAGCTGGTCGCTGTGCGGCAGGCCCGAGGCGTCGAGCACCGTCAGGTCGTTCATGGTGGTGGTATCGACCACCAGGGTGTCGCCCTCCCACTTGGCGACGGAGTCGCCGAGATAGCTGGTGTCCAGATCATCGGGGTGCTGCTGGTCGATGTAGGCGCGCCGGGGCAGCCGGTTCTCCTGGTACAGGAAGTAGATGGTGTGAGGCTTCTGCAGGATCTGGATCGGCTTATCGATCAGCTGGATGTAGGGCATGCCCAGCGGCAGGCAGTCGCTGACGCCGTCGAACGAGCGGTCGCCGGCCTTGGCCTGAGCCAGATGCTTTTCGTAGACAGCCCTGGCCGCCGGCAGCAGCGGCGGGACCTTGCCGTCGATGGTGCGGGCGGCGGCGACCGGCGCGGTCAGCGTCCAGACGCCGGCAATGTTGGGATGAGCGGGGTCCTGGGCCGAGGCGGCGGAGGCCACGATGAGACTGGCGGCGGCTGCGGCCGCGAACGCGATCGAGGGTTTCATTTGGCGGTGGTGATCCCGTCGACGACCGTGTTGCGGTTGTTTTCTTCGCAGATGTACTCCTGGTCGCGCACATCCGGCCGCCAGTGGTAGGTGGTCGAGTAGGAGAACGGCTCGTCCAGGGTTTCGGGGTCGTCGATGGTGTTAACGATCTGAAGCTTGGCGCCGCCCTCGATCTTGCGGATGCGCTCGATCACATGCTGCTTGTTGGAGTGCGAGGTGCCTTCGTCGTCGATGAAGGTGCGGGTGTTCATGCCGATGGCGTCGACCACCAGGGTGTCGCCTTCCCAATGGCCGACGGACTCGCCGAGGAAGCTCTCGCCCAGGCCCTTGGTGTGGGGGACGTTCATGTAGATGCGGCGGACGTTGTGCTGGGTCTCCATCAGGATGGTGATCATGCCCGGCGTCTCGACGATCTCGATTGGATAGGGCGACTCCATCACCCGCGGCGTGCCGTGCGGCCAGCATTGGGTGGAGGCGTCGGCCTCGGGGATGCCCTTGTTCTTATTGCGGATGCGGGCCTCGAGGATGGCCATGTACTTGGGCTTGAGCTTGGCCGGCACGCCGAGCGCGGGGCCGAGCAGAGGTTTGAATTCCGAGGTCCACCAGTGGCCCTGCAGGTCGTGCATGTCGGGGTTGGGCGGGGCCGCGCCCTTGGGCGCCGGGCGGCCCGGGCTGGAGGGATTGGTCAGGGCCAGGGTGACGTCCGCGCCGTTGTTGAGGTTGCGGCGCGGGGCCTGGGCGTCCGCTGCGCCAGCGGCCACGAGGCCGCCCATCAAGCCCATCGCCAGGGCGATACGCCTGCGGTTTGGGGTGGGGAGATACATATGCGCCTTCCTGTCACTGGGGTCCTTGCCTCAATGACGTCGAAGACGGCGGCCTTCCTCAGCTAGGCTCGGCCCGCCCCGCGGCGGCCGCGACGTCCAGCGCCGCCTTGAGCTCGGCCAGGACCGGCTCCCAGTCGTCGAATCCGGTCTGCCGGAACAGACGCGCGGTCGGGTACCAGGGGGTGTCGGTGCGTTCCAGCATCCAGCGCCAGCAGGTGTCGAAACGGTTGAGGATCCACACCGGCTTGGCCAGGGCTCCGGCCAAGTGGGCTGTGGAGGTGTCGACGGCGATGACCAGATCGAGGTTCTCGATCAGGGCAGCGGTGTCGGTGAAGTCGTTCAGGTCGGCGGCGTGATCGGCGATCGGCGGACCGTCCCAGTCGGCCAGGACCAGGGCCAGTTCGCCCTCGGCCGGCTGGCCCTTCTGCAGGCTGTGGAATTCGACGCCGGGGTTATTGAGAACGGCCAGGCGGGCCAGGGCGATGTTGCGGCGGCGGTTGACGCTCCACAGCTCCGGCTGCTCGGGGCGGTGGCCGCCGGACCAGACCAGGCCGACGCGAAGCTTGGTCTTGGGGCCGAGCCGGGCGGCCCAGGACGCCACGTCGGCGGGATCGGCGTGCAGGTAGGGTACATCGCCCGGAATGGACTCCACGGTCGTCACAAACGCCAGTGGGAGGCTGAGGATCGGGCAGTGATAGTCGAAGGGCGGCAGGGGGCTGTATTTCTCCAGCACAAGGTCGGCGCCCTTGAGGGTGGCGACGATGACCATCAGCGGCTTCTCGACCTCGAGGATCACGGTGGCGCCGAGCGCCTTGCACAGGTCGGCGTAGCGGCAGAATTGCAGGGTGTCGCCCAGGCCCTGTTCGCTGTGCAGCAGGATGGTCTTGCCGGCCAGGGTCTCCTTGCCGGTCCACTGCGGTTGCGCAAAGCCGCGCGCCTCGACGACCTTGAGACTCTCCTTCAGGTTCCAGCGGGCTTCATAGAGGCCCCAGCCCTTGCCCAGATCGCCGGTGGTCAGATAGGCGATGCCGCTGTTCATCAAAGCCTCGGGCGAGGCCGGATCGAGCGCCAGGCACTTGCCGAATTCGTACAGCGCCTCGTCGTAGAGCCCCATTTCCTGCAGCACGGTGGCGCGGTTGAAGAACGGGTCGGCGACGGTGGGGTCGAGCGCCATGGCCTTCTGGCAGCTTTCCAGGGCCTCGGCGTGCTTGCCGAGCATGCGCAGGGCGTTGCCGCGGTTGCTGTAGGCCTGGGCCAGGTTGGCGCGCATCTCGATGGCGCGGTCGTAGCTTTCCAGCGCCTCCTCGCCCCGGTCCATGGCCAGCAGGGCGTTGCCGCGATTGGTCAGGGCCTCGGCGTGCTCGGGATCGAGCGCGAGGGCCTTGTCCGAGCTCTCCACCGCCTCGGCGTGACGGTTCAGGGCGCGCAGGGCGGCGCTGCGGTTGCTGTGGGCCTGGGCGATGTCGGACTGGATGGCGATGGCGCGGTCGTAGCTGGCCAGGGCCTCCATGCCCCGGTCCAGGTCGAACAGGATATTGCCTCGGTTGATCCAGGCCTCGGCATAGTCCGGGCGGATCGCCAGACAGCGGTCGAAGCTGTCGACGGCCTCGGGGAAGCGCCGCAGCTCGGCCAGCAGGTTGGCGCGGTTGAAGTGGGCGTCCGCGCTGCCGGGCGCGAGGGCGACGGCGCGGTCGTGGGCGGCCAGGGCCTCATCGCCGCGTCCGAGGGCCGCCAGGGCGCCGCCACGGTTGCTGTGGACGTGGGAGATGTTGGGGCCGAGGGCCAGGGCCCGGTCGTAGTCGGCCAGCGCTTCGGCGTTGCGCTCCATGGCCCGCAGCAGCACCCCGCGATTGTTGTAGGCGTCGGGGAAATCGGGCGCGAGGGCGACGGCATGGCCATAGTGAGCGAGGGCCTCGTCGTGCAGGCCCGTGTCGCGCAGGGCATTGCCCAGATTGCTGTGCACGGCCGGGTCGCGCGGATTGAGGGCGATAGAGCGCTTGAGGCTGGCGATCCCCTCCTCCATCTGGCCGCTCTGCAGGAAAACGAGGCCGATCAGGTGGTGGGCGAGGAAGTGGTTGGGGTCGGCCTGCAGCACCGCGGCGAAATGGCCCCAGGCCTCCTGCATCCGGCCTTGCTGGAGCATGGCGATGCCAGCTTGAAGCTGGCCGTTGATATCGACCCCCGGACGGAAACTGTCGGCCATGCTTGTTGCGTTCCCGCGCCCGTCGTCGTGGCCTTGCGCCCTGAGTTCGTATGCCGCCCGCGCGAATCTGCGTCCAGCCGAATCCTGAACAGGAGGGTTCACGGATGGCCGTTCGCGGCCCCGCTATTCAGAACTCGTTAACCGCATCACCCCAGCTTCGCGGTGTCTTTTCGAAGACACCCACCATAATCGACTCGAAGCCCGGCTGCGGCCGGGCTCTTTTTCCCTCCGAGGCCGGCGTTCGCCTTGCGCAGCCCAGCGGGCCAGCGTATAGCCCGCGCCTCACGAGCAACTGATCCGCGGTAGCTCAGTGGTAGAGCAGCCGGCTGTTAACCGGCTGGTCGTAGGTTCGAATCCTACCCGCGGAGCCACCTCCCCTTGATTTCATTGGGGAATTTACGCGCGGCCTGTCTTTCGGCCGATCCCTGAACATGTTCCTGTACATCTTCGTCGAGGCAGCGCCTGCCCCCCAGCCCTAAGGCCCCGCCGACCGCGCAGCCACGCCCTAGAGAAGCGCAG
This sequence comes from Caulobacteraceae bacterium, assembly GCA_947475845.1. GTDB lineage: Bacteria > Pseudomonadota > Alphaproteobacteria > Caulobacterales > Caulobacteraceae > BOG-938. The sequence goes on from CANJMO010000035.1 coordinate 9,484, forward strand.
GCGGCTCATGGCGGACTGGGCGGTGTTCTGCGGGTAACGCCCCCCCCACCCCCTATCGATCCCGACGGGGGGCTACCCGCATATCTACATATCGGCCTTACAAATGGGCTGCCGTTTTTGGATGTTGAGTTTCGCGAATGCCCGGCGGGGTGTTGTCAGCCCAACGTTAGTCGGCGGCTAACGCGCCTTGGCTAGGACGGGGGAATGACCAAGCCGCCCAACCCGTTTCGGTACTTCGACAGCTCGCCCGAGGTGATCCGCCAGGTGGTGATGATGTACGTTCGCTACCCACTGTCCCTACGGAACGTGGAGGACCTGCTGTTCGAGCGCGGCATCGATATCTGCCACGAAACCGTGCGGCTCTGGGTGGCGAAGGCGGCGGGAAAGAAGCCGGCCGCAACCCCGGCGGCGGAGCCGGAAGACGAGCCGCCCGGTGTGTGGTCCGGATTGTGCGGATTCCGGCGGACCAGATCCCGTCAGAACGCGCTCTATCGGGATTTCTTGGTCGCAAAACCCCATTGGCTGGGCTCTGTCTTTAAGAGCTGCTCAGCGGTACCTCGCGGCGTTCTGGTAGTCAGGTATCGATAGATTTCCGCGGCGTCCGAGACCGGGGCTTCAATGAATTCAGACCTCCACTTTTTTATTCGCCCCCGATCCAATTCCGACTGATCTTCTGTCTCTTTGGAATATGGAAGTGCGGGCCAGTCTGTGATTTCGCGGGCAACCCACTCGGCGACTGACTTGAGCGGCTTGGGCTGGCCGGCCTTTTTCAGTTCCCGATACCGCAGTTCCAGCGCGGCAGCCGCAACGGCCCTTGGTATGCGCTCTCCCTCGGTGATTGGGCGGTTCCCTCGCTTAAGCGCGGGCTTGAACAGAGGCAACACCGTCCCCGCATCAAGCGCCTCAAGGGCTGTTACCAGCTCCACGATTTGGCCTTGCGAGCCCTGCGGAAGGTTTCGGCTTGCCCATAGCGCTGTATGCGACGACATATAGAGGCATGCCCCGCCGCCTGATCGCCCTGCTATCCCTGGTCCTGTCGCTGGGCCTGATCCTGCCCGCCCGGGCGCAGATCACCGTGTTCGCCGCCGCCTCGTTGAAGAACGCCCTGGACGAGGCCTCGGCCGCCTATGCCAAGGAGAGCGGGACGCCGCCGGCGAAGATCAGCTACGCCGCCTCATCGACCCTGGCCCGGCAGATCGAACAGGGCGCGCCGGCCGACGTGTTCGTATCGGCCGACACCGATTGGGTCGATTACCTGGCCCGCAAGTCACTGATCAAACCCGCCAGCCGCGCGGACCTGTTCACCAATCGCCTGGCGCTGGTGGCGCCCAGGGATTCGAAGATCACGCTGCAGATCAAGCGCGGCTTTCCGATCGCGGCCGCTCTGGGTTCGGGTCGCCTGGCGATACCCGGGCGCGATGTGCCGGCCGGGCGCTACGGCCGGCAGGCGCTGAACGCGCTGGGGGTCTGGTATCAGATCCAGAACAAGACCGCGCTGGGCGAAAACGTCCGCGCCACTCTGCAGTTCGTGACGCGAGGCGAGGCGCCGCTGGGCGTGGTCTACGACACCGACGCCAATTCCGAGCCCGCGGTGAAGATCGTCGGCCTGTTCCCGGAAAGCAGCCACCCGAAGATCGTCTACCCGGGAGCGGTGATCGCCGCTTCGGCAGCGCCCGGCGCGCAGCCGTTCCTGGCCTGGCTGCACGGAGCCAAGGCGGCGGCTGTGTTCAAGAAATACGGTTTCGAAGCACTGCCCTAGGCTTTTTTGCGCGTCTGGCGCCGCCAGAGGGAGGCGTATTCGCCGTCCTGCTCGATCAGGCCGGCGTGGTCGCCCTGCTCGACGATCAGTCCGTTCTTGAGCACCAGAATCTGGTCGGCGTCGGCGATAGTCGACAAGCGGTGGGCAACGACCAGAGTGGTGCGCCCTCCCCGCAAGCGGCGCAGGGTGGCCTGGATGGCGGCCTCTGTGCGGCTGTCCAGCGCGCTGGTGGCCTCGTCGAGGATCAACAGGCGCGGCTCGGCGATCAGGGCGCGGGCCAGGCCAACGCGCTGTCGCTCTCCGCCCGACAGCTTCAGCCCGCGTTCGCCGACCTTGGTTTCCATGCCTTCGGGCAGGCCGCGGATGAAGTCGCCGAGCTCGGCCTGATCGGCGGCGGCCCAGACCTCCTGATCGTTGGCCTCGGGCCGGCCGAAGCCGATGTTGGCTCGGATGGAGTTGTTGAACAGAGCCACGTCCTGCGGCACCAGGGCGACGGCGCGGCGCAGGGCGCTCTGGCGGATGGCGCGCAGGTCGACGCCATCGATGGAAACAGCGCCGTTCTGAGGATCGATCAGGCGCAAAGCGAGGCGCACCAGGGTGGTCTTGCCGGCGCCGGAAGAGCCGACGATGGCGGTGGTCGATCCGGGCGGCGCGCGGAAGCTGACCGACTGCAAACCCTGCGAGCGGGCGGAGTGCTGGAACGAGACCTTGTCGAAGGCGAGGTCGGCGCCATGGACGAGGGCCTCGGGCAGTTCGCGCGCGTCCGGTGCGTCGGCCACGGCGGGAACCTGGGCGCGTAGGTCGACCATGGCCTCCATGTCGATGATCGACTGGCGGATTTCGCGGTAGGCGAAGCCGAGAATGGCCAGGGGCGAATAGATCTGGATCATGATCAGCACGGCGGTGGTGACGTCGCCGGGGCCGATCCTGCCTTGAGCCGCGCTGAGCCCGGCCAGCAGGGCCATCACTGCCAGGCCGACGCTCATCACCGCCGCCTGGACCACATTGAGCATGACCAGGGAGGTGTTGGCCTTGACCGCCGCTCGGGCATAGTCGGCCAGGGCTTCGTCGTAGTGGGCGGCGGCGCGCTGCTCGGCGCCGAAGCTTTTGACCGTCTCGTAGTTGAGCAGGGCGTCGACCGAGCGGCCGGCGGCCTCGTTGTCTGCGTTGTTGAGGTCGCGCCGGTGATGGATGCGCCAGTCGGAGATCATGAAGGTGCCGGCGCCGTAGACGATCACCGTACCGATGGCCACGGCGGCAAAGCGCCAGTCGTAGGCCCTGGACAGGGCAACCGCCGCCATCAGCAACTCCAGCGCCGTGGGCGCCAGGTTGAACACCAGGGTGCGCAGCAGGTACTCGATGGACCGGGCGCCCCGGTCGATGGTCCGGCCCAGCGCGCCAGTGCGCTTGGTCTGGTGATAGTCGAGCGACAGGGACAGGGCGTGGGCAAAGGTCTCCGCCGCCGCGCGGCGTTGGGCGGCCTGGGACACCGGGGTGAAGATCGCGTCGCGGATTTGCGGCGCCGCGGCGGCGAGGAAGCGGACCACCGCCCAGCCGACCGCCAGGGCGCCGAACGACAGAGCGAGGGTCTCGGCCGGGGTCTTGCCCCGGGCCAGGGTGTTGACGGCGTCGCCGAGCAGGAACGGAGCCCAGATGCCCAGCGCCTTGCCCGCCACGATCAGGGTCAGGGCGACGGCGGTGCGGGTCTTGAGCCAGGGCGCCTTGGAGACCATCAGCAGGCGCCAGAGGTCGGCCATGGCCGCCAGCAGGCTCAGGCGCGCCCCTTCGGGGGCGTCCGCGGACTCGCCCTGGCCTCGCACCTTTTCCGACCCGGGACGGGGCCTCAACGTGTGCCCTTGGGCGCGGCGTCGGGCGGGGCCAGCAACAGAGTGGTCTGCAGGCCCTCGCCGGGGGTGACCCAGTCGACGCGCCAGCCGCCGCCAGCCTGACTGATGCGATAGGGACCCTGAGTGAGGGGCGCGATCAGGCCGACCGAAATGGTGACCGGGGCCGCGGCATTGCCGGCCAGGGCCTCGAGCTTGTGGACGCCGGGCGGCAGGGCCTTGGGCAGGGTCAGGCTGAAATGGCCGTCGGGACGGGCGGCGGCGTCAAGGGCGACCATGCCGTCGACCATCAGTCGCACAGGGGCGCCAGCGGGAGCGACGCCGGAGATGACCGCCGCGCCGCCGTTGTCGATATCGACCGCCAGCAGCCGCAGGGTCGTTGCGGACGAGCCCAGCACGACCGCGCCGGCGCCCGCGCGCAACAGGGCCACGGTCGGAGCGCCGGGCAGGACAGCGACATAGCCTTCGGCCTGGACGCGGCGGCCTGCGGTTTCGGCCGACAGGCCATAGAGGGCGGGCTCGGACACCGGCCCCAGCAGCGCGCGCCACACGCCCCGGCCATCGGCGGTGGTCTCGGCCTTGGCCCCCGCGGGCGAGGCGAGGCGGATTTGCGATGAGGGCATGGCGCGGCCGGACAGGATCAGGCCGCCGTCGGCGCCTCGGCTGAAATCCTGAATTTGCGGCCCGGCGCGATAGCCCGGGTCGGGAGCCTCGGTCGGCGGGGACGCGGGAGAGGGGCCGGGATCGGAGCGGCCGCACGCGCCCAGCGCCAGCATCAGCCCGCCCGCTCCCAAAATCGACGCCGTCTTCAGATCCACCCGCTGAACTCCTTCAGGCCGTCCAACCAGCAATTGGACCGGCGACCCGATCATGCTTAGATCGTTGACTAGGAGCGCGCCCGCAAGCGCGCTTTTTTTCTCAGTGGATTTTGGAGACGAGATGAGCGGAGCGGCCGACGCGAAAGTCCCGACCCTGGCCCCTACCCTAGGTTCCGTCTGCGTCTATTGCGCCTCGTCCGACACCGCCAATCCGGCCTACATCGCCGCCGCCGAGCAATTGGGCGCACTGCTGGCCGGCGCGGGCGTGCGGATGGTCTATGGCGGCGGCGGAGTCGGTCTGATGGGGGCCTGCGCGCGCGGCGCTCACGACGCCGGCGGCAAGGTGCTGGGGATCATGCCGGCGTTCCTGCAAGGCCGCGAGCGGGTCTACGACGCGGTCGAGACAGTGATCGTGGAGTCGATGCACGAGCGCAAACAGATCATGTTCGACCAGTCCGACGGCTTTGCCGTTCTGCCCGGCGGCATAGGCACCCTGGAAGAGGTTGTCGAACTGATGTCCTGGCGGCGGCTGAACCTGCACCGCAAGCCGATCGTGTTCCTCAGCCCCGACGGTTTCTGGGACCCGCTGTTCCGGCTGGTGGAGCACACCATCGAGCAGAACCTGACCCCGGCCTGGTTCGCCCAGTCCTGGCGCTCAGTGCGTACGCCCGAAGAAATCCTGCCGGCCATGCAGGACCTGCTGGCCGCTGGGCCACAAGCGGACGAAGCCACGGCGGCGATCATTTAGCCCTGGGTATAGAACGCGATATCGGTCAGGGCCAAGGCCAGGGCGTCGGCCACCCGGGCCAGGGTCGCGCGCTTGACCTCGGGCGAGGCGTCGCGGGCGCTTTCGGCGTCGTTGCAGGCCTCGGCCAGGGCGAAGGCGCCGATGCCCAGCGCGGACCCCTTCAGACTGTGGGCGGCGTGGCGCCACTCATCGTCGGGGGCGTTGGGATTGAGGGTCGGCAGGACGGTGCGCGCCTGATCGGAGAACAGCCCCAGCACTTCACGCACCACGGCCCTATCGCCCGCCACATAGTTTTCCAGGTGGGTGAAATCGACGGAACTGCTCCGCCCGGCGCCGCTCATGGGCCTGCTCGTCCTGAATCGCGCGGTCCTGCCGCTAGAACGTCAGCCTAAGCGCTGTCTGCAGGGTTGTCTGCGCCTGTCGCTGCGCGAGGCCGACGTAGGCCCGCGATGGATGGTCGCTATGAACGTGCAGGGCCTCCACCAGCCAGGTCAGGCGGTCGCTGATCGGATGCTTGTAGTCGGCGGTGATGGCCCAGCCCCGCTCGGCGTTGTCGTCGAGGGTCTGGAAGGTGGCGTCGCGCACGTCGAAAGCGTCCACACGGCCGGTGATCAGGCCCGGGCCCAGCTTGCGGCTGGCCATCAGATAGGCGGCGTCGAAACTGGCGTCGACGCGCCACCCGCGCGGGGTGTTGAAGCCGGTGACGGTGCGTCCGGTCATGGCCTGGGCGAGGATTTCGGTGCGGTCATCCGGCGTGAAGCGGACGCCGAGGTTCCAGAACTTGGTGTCCCAGGTCCAGTTGCGGTTCACGAACGTCGTCCGGTCGCCGCCGTTGTCATAGTAGAACGCGTTGACGGTGATGGCGGCAGGCGTGCGCCACTCGGCGTTGAGGTAGTAGCCGGGGCGGCCGTCGATCTCGTCCACCGACTGGCTGTCGGGACCTTGCGAGGTGGCGAAGACCGGCTTGTGTTCGAGTGGGACCTGCGGGATCGGGAAATCGCCGAAGGCCGTGGAGCGGACGTCGTGCAGCGCCCAGCCGCGCCAGCTGAGCAAGGTGCCTGAGGTGTCGTCGCCCATGAATACGGCGCTGGTCAGGGACATGTCCTGATCGGCCCAGCGACGGCCGATGGTCACCTCGGCCGACAGGGTCTTCACCTCTTCGCCTATCCAGCTGTTGATGGCGGACGGGGTGATGGTGCGGGTGGGGGTCCAGGCGGGGCCGTCATTTTCCATCGATACCGGCGGGTAGAGCATGCCCACGCGGGCCTGGTAGCGCAGGCCGTCGGGGCGCGGCAGGGGCTTGTAGAGCAGGAAGGCTTCGGACAGGTCCACGCCGTGCTTCTGGCCGGGCTGGGCCGCCGCATCGACATAGGCCGTCAGATCCCAGGCCAGATGGGGACGCCAGACGATGTCGGCGGAGGCGATCTGCAGGCGCCCGATCTCGCCGCCGCCGGCGCCGCCGTAGCGGGTCTTGCCGAACCCGCCGTCCGTCCACGAAGTCTCCCCATCGGAGGCGGACAGGCGGGCGTCGATCATGCCGGAGAAGACGCCAGGCGATAACAGATCGACCTGCGCCTGCGCCGGGCCGGCCAGCAGAAGGATCAGGCCGCCGGCCAGCGCCACGGCGCCGGTCAGGGCGGACCGGCTCATTTCTGCGCCTTGCCGTCAGTCGCCGCGAGGCGGACGGGCTTGACCGGCTGCTGGGTCTCGCGGCCGAGGAAGGCGATCAGGCCTTCGAGCGGCATCGGCCGGGCGATCAGATAGCCCTGCGCTAGGTCGCAGCCCATGCCGCCCAGCAAGGCGTGGGCGGTGGCGGTCTCGACGCCTTCGGCGGTGACCTTGAGGCCCAGGCTGTGGGCCAGATCGATGGTCGAGCGCACCAGCAGGGCGTCACGCTGGCTGTCGGCCATGCCGATGATGAAGGCCTTGTCGATCTTCAGCTCGTGAGCGCGAATCTGTTTCAGATAGGCCAGGGACGACAGGCCCGAGCCGTAGTCGTCGATCGAGATCTTCAACCCGGCGGAGACGAAGCGATCGATCATCTGCAGGGCCAGGGCCGGGTTGGCGATGACCGCCGTCTCGGTGATCTCCAGGCAGATTTCGCCCACCGCCGAGCGGGTAATGGCCAGCAGCTCCTCGGCGAACTCGGGGTCGCTGAGCAGACGGCCGGAGATGTTCACCGACATCGCCATGGCGTGATCGGCCTGGGCCAGGGCCGCCTGTTGGGCGATGGCCAGGGACACCACATGGTCGGTCAGGGTGCGGATATGCCCGGTTTCCTCGGCCAGGGGGATGAACTCGTCCGGGATGACCATGCCGCGATCCGGATGGGTCCAGCGGGCCAGGGCCTCGACCCCGGTGGTGCGTCGCTGGCGCAGGTCGTACTTGGGCTGCAGATGGATGGTCATATCGCCGTTGGCGATGGCCCCCAGCATCTCGCTCATCAAAGACAGCTTGGCCGCCGGGTCCCTGTAGGCCTTGGCGTCGAACACATTGAGCTTGCGGTTACGCTCGCGCGCCTGATCGATGGCCACGGTTGCGCGGTTGATCAGGACGCCCGGCCGGTCGGCGTGCTCGGGAAAGGCGGCGAGGCCCACGGTCAGGGTCACGTCGACGGTGTGCTTGCCGAGGTGAACCGGGCCTTCCAGGGCTTGCTGCAGGTGGGCGGCGATGCGCCTCGCTTCATCCAGATCGCGCACGCGGAAGGCGACGCCGACGATGCCGTTGGAAATGCGTCCGATCGGATCGCCGGGGCGCAGCCGCTGCAGGGCCGAGCCGACCTCGCTCATCAAGGCTCCCGCCAGGGTGTAGCCGATGGCGCCGCGCACATGCAGGAAGCGATCCACGCCAAGGGTGGCGAAGACCACGACCTCGCCATCGGCCGCGGCCTGGGGCGCCAAGGTCTCGATGGCCCGCTCCAACGACAGGCGGTTGGGCAGATTGGTTTCCGCGTCGTGCATGGCCAGGTGGGTGATACGCCGCTCGCGCTCGCGGATTTCCGAAGCCATGGCGTTGAAGCTTTCGGCCAGCCGGCCCATCTCGTCGCCGGTCTCCACCGTCACCGCCGCGTTCTCGCCACGCTGCAGGCGCTGGGCGGCTTCGTCGAGGGCCTGGATCGGCCGGGTGACGCTGCGCGCCAGCATCCAGCTGCCGCCGGTCAAAAGGGCGATGCCGGCGATGCCGGTCAGGACGATCATCACCAGCAGGGGCTCGTAGGGCGCCATGGCACGGGCCATCGGATAGCTGAGCACCAGCGCGCCCGGAGGGCCGTCACCGATCGCCTTCAAGGGTTTGACCAGGGCCAGGGCGTCGCCGGTGGGCGTGGAGAAGTCGCTGGGCTCCGGCGTCTTCATGGCCAGTGCCTTGTCGACCAGCTTGGAGAAGGACGCGGGCGGCGCGCCGCCGAACAGGGCCGTGGCGCCGCCCGGTCCGGTCCAGCCGTTGGAGGTGTTGCGTCCGAGCACGGCCGCGTCGAGCGGGATCGCGGACAACCGCTCCAGCGCAGTCATCTCGCCCTTGTCGAGCTTGGTGGCGAACACCACCCAGCCGACCAGGGTCGGCGACAGGATCGGGGCGGCGATGGTCTGATAGGGCGTGCCGCCGATCACCAGCACGCCGGAGGGCGCGTCCTCGGTATCGACCGCGCGCATGATCTGCGACCCGGCGGTGGACAGGGCGCGCGGGTCGCCGCCGATCACCTGGCCGTCGACGCCGACGATGAAGGCCACGTCGATGTCCATGCGCACGCGCAGGTTTTCCAGCGCCGAGCGGATGGTGGCCTCGTCGCGACTGGCCACCGCCTCGCGGAAGCCGAAGTCGCGCGAAAGCAGACCGGCGCCGGTCTGCAGCTGGCCCGCGCGCATGGCCCAGATGCGGTCGAAGGCGGCTCCGGACGCCAGCAGTTCACCGCGCACCACGCCCCGGGCGTTGGTGGAAATGGCGGTGTAGACGGCCAGGGAGACAAGCAGCAGCGCGACCCCGAACAGGCCGGCGTAGAGCACGGTCAGCTTTGTGCGCAGATGGCGGAACATCAGTAGGCCCCACGCCTGTCGGGAGCGGCACGCGTGTCCAGCTTAACAGCTTCGCGGACCACACCGGAAGCAGACACCATCACGGCGCGTACAATCTCGTTGTTGGGCGCCTTCAGATAGGGATGCCAGATGCGCACCTGAACCATCCCCGCCGGGACGCCGCGCACGGTCGCCAGGCCCGCTGCGTCGGCCTTGGCCGCGTAGGGCGTATCGACCACCTTGATGAAGGCGACCATGTTGTCGTGGATATTGCAGCCGAGCGCCACGACACCGACCTTGTCGAAACGGACGCTGCGGGACTCGTCGCGGCTATAGAGCTTGAGCTCGAATGGTTTGGCCGGCGAAAAGGAATAGACGTGGTGGCGCACCGTGTCCCGATTGGGGAAGCTGACGCCGGAGCCGACCGGCACGATCAGCACGAACGGCGCGAACTGCAGGTTCTTCTGATCCACCTCCAGCGGCCAGTCGAACTTGAAGGATTCGGCCCGCCCGAAGTCCTGCGGATAGACGGTGACCACGGCGTCCGAAACCGCCGCTCCGCGCATATTAGACAGCGAAAAGGCGATATCACCCGCATGAGCCGCCGAGGCTCGCAGGGTCAAGAATGCAATCACTACAAAGGCATAGAGGCGCCACATAACTCGCGGTTGTAGCGGATGGCGGTGAATCACGCGTAAACCATCGCCGGCGCTAAAAAGCAGCCGCGTTGGGTCGCTTGCCATCGGACCGATTTCGAGTATGTTCCGCGCCCTCGCCCAGGGCCCCGGCTCGCGGCGCGGGCGCATAGCTCAGTTGGTAGAGCAGCTGACTCTTAATCAGCGGGTCGTAGGTTCGAATCCTACTGCGCCCACCAATCCCTCCGCCGTCGATCCCGACCCGGAGCGCGGCCCCTCCTCAGCCTATTGAGATCTTCCCGCCGCCAGCGGATGGGTCGGCCTATCGCCCCGAATGAAAATGCGACTTGATTGCACAGGCTTTGCAATTGCGAATTGATCGCAATATGACCACTGACATCATCGGCAAGATCGCCGGTGCCCACAGGGGAAATTCGAGACATGAAGACTTCCAAAGGCGCGGTTTCGCGACCTGCGAGCCTGCGCATGGACGCCAAGGACCAAGCGGCGACCGCGGGTCTGGGCATGGCCGTGGGCCTGTCCGCGCTGATGCTGATGCCGGCGCACGCCATGGCGCAAGCCGCAGAGCAACTGGCGACCGTGAAAGTTCAGAGCACCGCCATCGCCTCCAACCCCAACGCCGAAGCCGGCGTGCCGTACAAGGCCAAGACCTCCGGCGACGAACGCCACACCCGTCCCCTGGCGGAAACGCCCCAGACCATCACCGTGCTGACCAAGCAGCAGATCGAGGACTCCGGCTACACGGACCTGTCGCGCATCCTCGACGCGCAGCCGGGGATCACCCTGGGCACCGGCGAGAACGGCAACGCCTTCGGCGACCGCTACGTGATCCGCGGCCAGGAAGCGCGTAGCGACACCTTCGTCGACGGTCTGCGCGATCCGGGCATGACCATCCGCGAAAGCTTCGCGGTCGAGCAGATCGAAATCACCAAGGGCCCCAATTCCAGCTTCGCCGGCCGCGGCACCTCGGGCGGGGCGGTCAACGCCATCACCAAACAGGCCTCTACCTTCCTCAACTTCGCGAATGCCCAGCTGGCCGGAGGCACCGACGCCCATGTGCGGGTGACGGCCGACGTCAACCACGCGTTCAGCGACAGCTTCGCGATCCGCGCCAACGGCCTGTACGCCAAGGAAGACGTGCCGGGCCGCGCTCCGGCGGACCGCGAACGCAAGGGCCTGGCGCTGTCGGGCAACTTCGTGCCGACCGACAACTTCGAGGCGACGCTGGACTATTACGGCCTGCGCGCGCGATAACCCCGACACCGGCAGCTACATCACCAACGGCAAGCCGACCCCGGACGTGCCGGTCTACGCCCAGAAGGAGGACTTCCTCCGCTCGGACGTCGATACCCTGGCCTGGCTCACCTTGCAGACGGTCACCGGCTATCTGTTGCTCTATGCGGGCGACGACGGTTGGTGGGGCGTGGTCTCACCAAGCCATTGGGTCGCGGGCCTGTCGCTGCCCCTCGCCTACGCCGGCCACCGTCTGATCCACAGACTGCGCCCCAACCAGGCATAGGGCTGCTGCTGCACGGCCTCTGGCGGGCGGGCGCTGAGAACGATCTGGTCGCGCCGGACGTGGGCGTCGATCGGGAGCAGGGCCGCGACGGACGTAGCGAACGCCTCGGCGTCACCTAGCTTGTAGCTGCCGCTGAGCTCCATGTCGGCCAAGGCCGGATCGGCGATCACCAACTGGCGGCGGCTGTAGCGGTTCATCTCTGCGACGACGACCTGCAATGGCCGGCTCTCGAACACGGTGCGGCCGTTCTCCCATGCGGTCTGGGACTCAAGATCGGGCCGGTCGGCGACGACGCCGCCGGGATGGAACACCAGGCGGTCGCCGGGGACCATGTTTCGACGGCCCGCGGGATCGTCCACCACGACCTTGCCCTGGGTCAGCAGGATGCTGGAGCGGTCCCCGTTCATGCCGATGTCGAATGCGGTGCCAACGGCGATGACCTGCTCATGGCCAACCGAAACCACGAACGGCCGGTTTGCGTCCTTGGCGGCTTCGAAGTGGGCGCGGCCGCGCACCATGCGGATTTCGCGGCGATGCAGCTTGAGTGTGACATCGACCGCCGAGGAGGTGTCCAGCAACAGGATCGAGCCGTCGGCGAGGGCGATGCGGCGTTGCTCTCCCAGGCCGGTGGCGAAGGCTTCGGTGTGGGGCAGCAGCCACGCGGCTGCGGCGATGGCGACACCGATGACGCCAGCCGCGGCGGCGGCCAGCGCCAGACGCCGTTGCGGCCGACGGGCGCGGACGCGAGGGGGCATGGGCAGGGGCGAATGGGCCAGATCGCCGCCGGCGATCTCCCAGGCGGTGTTGACCAGGTCGAAGGCGTACTGATGACGCGGATCTTCCCTTAGCCAGACACGGAATCCGCTGTCGTCCAGGACGGTGCGCTCATCCGAGACCAGGCGGGCTAGCCAGGCGGCGGCTTGAGCCCTGATCATGGTGTCTGGGTCGGCGCGGCTCACCAGTCGTCCTTCATCCTTTCGGCGAGGAACAGGGCCGCCTTGGCAACGTGCTTTTCGACGGCGCTGACGGTCACGCCCAGGCGCTGGGCGATCTCCCGATATTTCAGCTCCTCGACCCGGTGCATCAGCAGGACCTCTCGCGTACGCGGGCTGAGTTCGTTCAACGCTTCGCGCACCCGACTTAGACGCACTCGGGCGGCAAGAACCTCATCTTGCAGCGGCCGATCATCGCGCAGAGTAAGGCTTTCGGGATCCATGCAATCGATGTGCTTACGCGACGACGCCCGGCGGCGGTCGTCGTGGGCAAGGTTGATGGCCACACGCACCAGAAAAGCGTTGGGATTCTCGACCGGAACCCGGGTCCGATACTCCTCCAGTTTTATGAAGGCGGCCTGCAGCAGGTCTTCGGGATCACGCGCGCCGGTCGCGGCCTTGATCCGGCGCAGAAGTGCGCGCCAGCCGGGCCGATCAGGGACGTAGACGTCCATATTTCTCCCAGACGCCCGCACCTTGCTTAAGTGCAATCTTTTGTAGAGGCAGGCTTGGCTGAGCATAATTCCGAATGTTGAGACTCAGCAAGAGCCTGATTCCATAAGCCTCATTTTCTATGAGGTGACCCCGCAACTACTTGACCCGGCAACAACACCGCGTCCGCGGCCTTGAAAAGGTCGATGCGAAAGGCCCGGCTCATCAGGGATGAACCGGGCCTGTTGCTGGAGAGGGTCAGGAAATTCTGAGGGTGGCGCGCGGTCAACGCGATCTTCCAGATGACGGAAACCAAGCTCGTCGCGGGTGCGCCTCCCCTTACCGCGGTCTCCCCGCCGCCTGGGCGGCGGGGATCGCGCAAGATCAGCCCTAGTACTTGAAGCGCACGCCCATACGGAACATCCGGCCGATCAGATCGTAGGGCGGGACGTTGGGGGTGAAGTATTTGCCGGGCGCCTGATCGAACACGTTGTTGGCGACGCCGTAGATTGTCACCGACTTCATGCCCCGGTCCAGCAGCGTGTATTGCGCCGACAGGTTCAGGTAGGCGACGTCCGGCTCGTGGTTGAAGTTGATCGAGTTGGGTAGGGTCGAGGCATAGCCCGCATCGCTGGGGTCCAGATAGGTGGAGTCGATCACCACACCGTTCAGGAACCGCACCTGAGCCTGGGCGCTGAAGCGGCCGAGCTCGTAGCTGGTGGTGAAGTTCCAGGTCCAGCGCGGCGCCAACTGCCCGGCCCGGTCGATCACGCCTGGCACGCCGGCGGCGGTGATGCTGGTGGTGGCGATCTGGCGCACGTTGGTGCCGAGCGCGCTGATGCTGACCGAGCCCGGAACCTTGAACATGTAGTCCTGCGGGATCTTGTAGGCGACTTCGATGTCGTAGCCCTGGGTCTGCAGCTTGTTCAGGTTGAGGCTGAACTGGGTGATCGAGTTGAGGGTCGTGCCGGTGTAGCTCAGGGCCGAACACAGCGATGCATTGCCGGCCTCGCAGCCGTTGATGATGTTCTGCGGCAGGATCTGGCCGATCACCCCGTTGATCAGGATGTTGTAGTAGTCGATCGAGGCGCGGAAGCCGCGGAAGAAGGTCGGCTGGAAGACGATGCCCGCGGTGACGGTGTCGGCCTGTTCGGGCACCAGGTTGGCGTTGCCGGTGATGAAGGTGGCGATCTGGCCGGATTGGCTGGTGCGCGGGTTGATCACGGTCGAGAAGACCAGGTTACCCTTCTGGTAGAGTTCGTTGAGGTTCGGCGCACGGATGTCGCGCGAACGGGTGAAGCGGAAGCGGAAGTCCTCGGTGGGCTCGTAAGTGGCGCCGATCTTCCAGGTGGTGACTGCGCCGGAGGTCGAATAGTTGGTTTCGCGAACGGCGGCGTTGAAGTCCAGCGAGTGGGCCAGCGTCATGTTCTTAAGGATCGGGACGACAGCTTCAGCGTAGACTTCCTCGTTGTGGTAGGCGCCGGAGAACGGCTTGTAGGACGCGGTATCCAACAGGCCCGCGGCGGAGGCGGCGCTGGTGTCGGTGGCCACCTGCTCGCTGCGGTATTCGACACCGCCGGCGACCGACACCGGGCCGGCCGGCAAGGTGAACAGGTCGCCGGTGATGTTGGCGGCCACGTTGTTTTCCTGCAGCACCACGTGGTTGGTGCCGAAGTCCATGACGTACTTGATCGCCGCCTGCGACGGCGCGCCCTGGCCGAAGATGTTGAACGGCACGCAGCCGGGGTTGGCCTTGGCCAAGTTGGCGCCCGGACGGCAGACGATATTGCCGCTGGAGTCGCGCACTGCGTCGACGGCGGCGTTGTAGCTGTTCTGGTTGGTGGCCTGACCGAACTGGGTGTACTCGGATTTGCCGGTCTCGCCGTTGATGTCCCACTTCCAGGCGCCAAAGATCGTGCCTCGGAATCCGCCCGCTGCGCGGGTCAGTTTCAGGTGGGTGGAGCGGGCGTAGAAGCCGCCGCCCTTGCCCGGCGTGCCGTAGCCCGGATCGTTGGCCAGACGACCGACGGTCAAGGTGTTCAGGTTCAGCGCCACCATCTGAGCGCGCACGGCCTCGGGCAGATAGGCGTTGTCACGTTGAATGGTGATGGCGGCGTTGTCCCGGCGCTGGCCGCTCAAGCCGTCGTACCAGGACTGCCCCTGGGTGACTTCGCCCCAGACCGACAGGTTGTCGTTGAACTCGTAAGTGGCCCGCGCCAGCCCGGTATAACGCTCCACTGGGTTCTCCAGCAAAGAACCGCCGGACAGGTTGATGCCGTAGTTGGTGCAGGTTGGACAGCCGATCTGCGAGTCGCCCGAGACCAGCGAGCCGGCTACGAACGGCGTCGTGGCCCCGCCCGGCAGGAACGTCAGGCCATTGAGCGGACCGCCGACAATGACGCCGCCGGGTGTGAACCGCGACGAAGCGGTGACGCCGTAGGCCGCGACCTTCTGCGGCACGCCGGCGGCGCGTGCGGCGGTGTTCTGAATGAAGCCGCGACCCTCACGGCCCCAGGCGCGTGACGCATAGGTGTCCGGCACACCTTCATTCTTGACGTAGTCCGCGCCGATAATGAAACGGCCTTTGCCGCCGAGGAAGGTGTGGCCGGTGGCTAGGTTGTAGGACTGCTCCCGGTTGTCATTCTTGTCGGTCTGACCGTAGCCGACCCCGCCCTGGATGCCCTCGATGCGGTCCTTCAGGATCAGGTTGACGACCCCGGCGATGGCGTCCGAACCCCAGGCTGCCGAGGCGCCGCCGGTGACCACTTCGGTGCGGTCGATCAAGCTGGTCGGGATCATGTTCAGATCGACCATCATATTGGCGGTCGAGGGCTGATAGCGGTGACCGTCGACCAGCACGAGCGTGCGCGCGGTCGCCGGAGCATCGTTGCCGTTCAGGCCGCGAAGGTCGAGGAAGGTGCCGCCGGAAAAGGCCGACGAGCGCGTCGTCGTTGCGGCGGTGGCAGTGGCGCGGAAGGCGGGCACTTCGTTCAGCACGTCGGCGACGTTGGTCACCCCGCGCTTTTCGATCTGGGCCTCGCCGACGACGGTGGTCGGCGTGGGGGCGGTGAAGCCGGTGCGCACGCGCGAGGCGGTGACGACCACTTCCTCGATCCCGCCCGAGGGGGCGGCGACGGTTTGGGCGAGCGGCGCGGCAGGCGGCGCGGCCGCTTGCTGCATCGCGCTGACGGCGGCGATGCGCAGGAACCCGCCGGAGGCTTTAGCCGGACGCACGGTCTCGCGGATCAGCAGGCTGCCGGTGGCGTCACGGGTCACTTCGAGGCCGGCGGAGGCGACCATGCGGCGGGCTGCGTCTTCGGGTGTCAGGGCGTCACCGATCGCGGGAGCCATGCGGCCCTGAGCCGTACGGGGTTCGAACAGGATGTTGACGCCGGTCTGGCGCGACAGACGGGATCGGGGGTGCGTCCGCCAGGACACGCCTGCCGACCTCGCCCACCCTCACGGCCAGCGCCGTGAGGGTGGGTTGGGGAGAATCCGGTTATCGTCTCGGTTACGCGGGCGAAACTTGGACTGAGCCTCAGCGCCTCTTTGTCGAGCAGAAAGAAGCGGCATGCGAATGGTAATTCAGACGCGTGCGCTGGCTTTCCAACCGGCGACGAAAGGCCCCGCGTTCCCGCATAAGACGCAGGGCATCCACGCAACCTCACCTGTCATTTCCGAAATCTTTTACACGTTGTAACTATTCTGGAATTGCCCCCCCAAACATCTCGAAATCCGCTTGATTTGACGCTCGGTATCGAACCAATGTCCGGCCAAGAAAAGACATCAACGGTTCGCGCCGCCACTCATCGTGGCCGCTCAAGAGCCGGCGAAGGGACAGGGAGACACGCGATGCGCATCCGCTCGAAAACGACGCTTGGCCTGATGGCCGCCTTGGGCCTGGCCGCCTTCACCTTGTCCGGAGCCGGCGCTCAGACCCCGGCGCCGCGCATCGTCAACACCTCCAAGGATCCCAAGGACATCTCCGGGGTGTGGTTCATCACCCAGGAAATCCGGATGAACACGGACCTGCAGATCCGCACCCGCGAGAACAGCAAGAACCCCTCCATCGGCCAGGTGATGTGGCCGCAGAACCCGCACCGCGAACCGCCGTTCAGCGCCTGGGGCCGCGAGCGATGGGACAAGCATTTGAAGGCGATGATCGCCAGCGCGCCGATCGCCGACCCGGCCACCAGCTGCATCCCCCACGGGGTGCCGCGCATCGTCATCGCCCCCTACCCGGTGCAGATCGTCCAGACCCCCGGCTTGGTGACCATGCTTTACGAGGTGAACCACAACATCCGTCTGGTGCACCTGAATCAGCCGCTGCCGAAGAATCCGAAGATCACGATGATGGGTTATTCGGTCGGCCACTGGGAGGGCGACACCCTGGTGGTGGAGACGGTTGGACTGGACGATTCCGCGATCCTGGACGAGGCCGGCACGCCGCACTCGACTAAGCTCAAGGTGACCGAGCGCATCCGCAAGATCGATGGCGGCTCGCTGCTGGAAGAGACGATGACGTTCGAGGATCCGATCGCCTACACCGCCCCCTGGAGCTCCAGGTCGGTCTTGGCATGGCGTCCGGACATCCCGCTCACCGAATACGTCTGTGAAGAAAACAACCGCAACCCGGTGGCCGCCGACGGCTCCACGGCTGTCCCCACCAAGTAGTGCGGAATAGGGAAGAAAACCAATGACCAGCAAGACCTTCCGGCTCGCCGCCGGCCTGGCCGCGACGCTCGCCTTCGCCGCATCCGCCGCCGTCGCCGCCACCCCCAACTTGAACGGCAAGTGGTCCGCGCCCTTCGTCGGCGTGCTGAAGACCAGCAAGGGCGCGGTTCCGCCCCTGCGCCCCGAGGCCGCAGCCATCTACAACAAGCGCATCGCCGACCGCGCCGCCGGTAAGAAGGTGGGCGATCCGATCGACGACTGCGTGCCGCACGGCGTGCCGCGCCTGACCTACGCCCCCTACCCGATGCTGGTGGTGCAGACCGACAAGCAAGTCACGCTGATCCAGCAGGCCAACCACACGTTCCGCCTGCTCTATATCGGCGGCAAGGCACCCGAGGACGCCGACCCGACCTGGCTGGGCTACTCGACCGCCCGCTGGGAAGGCTCGACCCTGGTGGCCGAAACCACCGGGTTTAACGACAAAACCTGGCTCGACCGCGCCGGCCTGCCCCACTCCGACCAACTGAAGGTCACCGAGCGTTTCACCTTGGGCAAGGGCGGCAAGACCCTGCGCGTCACCAGCACCATCGACGACCCGAAGACCTACACCGCGCCTTGGTCGACCAGCATCACCTTCACCAACCGCGCTGGCATGGACCTCACGGAAATGGTCTGCAGCCGCGACCACAAGATGTGATCTGGCGCGTTTAACTGAGGGAAACGTCGGCCCGGCGCGTCAAAGACTCAAGACAAGCGCCGGCCGCACGAACGGGCCCGGCCAACATAGGGAGCACGATATGCGAGTTCTGGTTCTGGGGGTCGCCGCCGCGGCCTGCCTGCTGTCCGCTCAGGCCAACGCGCAGGCGCCTGCGGCGCCCGTCACGCCGGTCACCGGCCGCACGCCGTTGCGCGGCCCGCCGACCATCCCTTACGGGATGCCGATCACTCTGGAACAGGCGATGAAGGCCGCCGGGGTCATCAACGGCGAGATCGCCAAGCGCAACCTGAAGACCGTGACCTTCGCCATCGTCGAACCGAGCGGCGAGCTGGTCTATTATCAGAAGGCGACCGACGCCAACTACGCCGCCTACGACATGTCGATCAAGAAGGCCCGCTCGGCCGCGCGCCTGACCCGGTCGACCAGCTTCGATCGCGACCGCATGCTCAACGGCGAAGACTTCATCATGGCCTTCGCGGATGTCTTCCCCACCGGCGGCGGGGTTCCGATCGTGCTCAACGGCCGCGTCATCGGCGCGATCGGCGTGACCGGCGGCGGCGACGAGGTCCTGGCCAAGCTGGCCGCCGACGCGGTGAAGTAGGGGTAACGGCCGGGCCGGCCGAATGTTGACCGGCCCGGCTGAGGTACAGCCTCCAGATCACGTCATTCCGTCTAGGAATAGCGAGGGCGCCATGCGACCTGCACAAGGGCGCGACAAGGCCGGCGGGAGCAGCGCAAACGATGCGCAGCTGCTCGCGTGGTTCGAAGAATATGGCCTGGCCCTGCGCGCCCACTTCCGCAAGCGGGGAGCCGGGGCGGACGCCGACGACCTCGTGCAGGAGGTGTTCCTGCGCCTGCAGATCGGCGCGGCGCGTTCCTCGATCGAAAAGATCGATCGCTACATCTTCCGGATTGCCAACAATGTCCTCATCAGCCGCTACCGGCATGACCTGGTTGAGGGCAGACCGTACCGGGATGTGCTCACCGAGGACAACGGCGCCTTGGACTCGTTCTCGCCGGAGCGGATATTCCTGGGCCGGGAATACTGGGCGCAATTCGTCGTCTGCATAGGCAATCTGCCGCCCCGGGCGCGGGAAGCATTCTTGTTGCATCGGTTCGAGGAAATGACCTATGCCGCCATCGCCCAACTGATGGGGGTTTCGGTCAGCGCGGTGGAAAATTGATTTGCCGCGCGCTCCAGCAACTCGCTCTGAACCTCGAGCTGCCATGATCGGTTCGAAGGGCGGCCCGCACAGCGATCCGATCAAACGCCGCGCCGCGCGCTGGTTCGCCCGCGCGCGCTCCGGCGCCATGGCCCCGGGAGAGCGCCGGGCGCTCGACGCCTGGCTGGCGGCCGACGCCGCTCACAGCGAGGCCTATATCCAGGTCAGCGGAGCCTGGGACGCTGTCGCCAGATTGCGTGACGACCCCGAGATCATGGTCATGCGCGATCTGGCCCTGGCCCGCTATCCGGCCGACGGCGCGCGGGTCAGCTCGCAGCACCGGCTGATGGCCGCCTGCATCAGGGCCGGGGTGATCTGCACCGGTCTGCTCGCCCTCGCCGCCAGCACCCTGCAGCAACCCGCGACCCAGGTGTTCAAGACCGGCATTGGCCAGACCGCCTCGATCAGCCTGATCGACGGCTCGCGCCTGACGCTGGACACCGACACCACCGTGCGCACGCGCATGACCGGCCGCAAACGGCTGGTCTATCTCGATAGCGGCCGCGCCTTCTTCAAGGTGGCCAAGGACCGTTCGCGCCCGTTCGTCGTCGAGGCTGAGGGGAAGCAGGTGGCCGCAACGGGCACGGCATTCGAAGTCAAATCCGCGCGACCCCTGGTCGCGCGGATGTTTCGCATTTACGATCAGGCGCTCCTGGACGGGGGCCTACGCAGATCAAAACGGCGCCCCGCGCCACAAGGAGGAATAAGATGAGTAGCTTTGGCAAAGGCCTGCTGGCCAGCGCGGCGATACTGCTGGCCATCCCGGCGATCGCCGAGGCCGCCACCGCCCCGAAGGCCGCGGCGAAGAAGCCCGCCGCTTCGGCCAAGCTGCCGGACTGGAGGGGCGTGTGGAACCCCCACGAGCGCAACATCTTCGACCCGGCCGCCTTCACCGATCCGCGCAACGCCCATGCCGGCGGCAACGCGGCCTACATGCGCGAATATCCGCCCTACAACGCCGAGTGGGAAAAGAAGTATCTGGATAAGCTGGCCGACAACGTGAAGGGCGTCCCGACCGACCCCCACGCCAACTGCCTGCCGGGCGGCATGCCGCGGACGATCGTCATCCCCTATCCGCACGAGATGGTGGTCACGCCGAAGGTCACCTACTGGCTGCTCGAGGAAACCAGCGCGGTCCGGCGCATCTTCA